>JAEULF010000178.1 GCA_016793965.1 Alphaproteobacteria bacterium
ACCGGCTGAGGATGCGCTCGTCGAGCATGCTCTGCAGGCGCTCCAGGAGCTCGTCCTCGGCCAGGCCGAGCTCTTGCGCCGCCGGCAGGAACGGACGCTCACAAGCGCCGATCCCGTCCTGCAGCGCGTTCACGATGCGGCGATCGACGGCGTCCATGCGCGTTCCTCCTCCGGGGAGCCGGGCTGGGCAAGCTGGCGCGAGAGGCCGTACCGGGCGCCGTTCTGCTTGAAGCGCTGGCGGCTGAACAGGACGGCGCGCGGCCGATCCTCGACGCCGAGCGCCTGGGCGAGCGCGGCGATCTGGCGGAGCACGGCCGCCCGCTCCCGGCCGTGGATCATCGTGAACAGGTTGAAGGGCCAGGCCGGCGGGCGGCGCGGTCGCTGGTAGCAGAGGGTGACGAAGGGCACGCGCGCCGCCGCATGCCCGATCGCGTTTACGGCCTCGTCGGGCAGGTCCCAGACCACCATGGCGTTGGCGGCATAGCCGAGTTCCCGGTGACGGACGACCACGCCGAAGCGCTTGATGACGCCCGCCTCGCGCAGTGCTGCGATGCGCGCGATGACCTCGCTCTCGTCCAGCCCGACGGCCGCCCCGAGCGCGGCATAGGGGCGCGCGACCAACGGCATCCCGCCCGCCAGGGCGTCGAGCAGGGCGGCGTCCTGCGGGAGGAGGGCGGTCATGCTGGCAGCCCTGCGCCGCTGCCGGCGTCGAGGTCGAAGCCGAGGTCGATGTGGAAGTCCGTGACCAAGGGGAGCTCCAGGGCCGCGAGCCCGGTCTGCGCCTCGATGGCGGCGACAGCGCGCAGCACGTCGGCCCGGGACGGCGCGGCGACGACGAACCACAGGTTCCAGCGGTGCTCGCGCTCGTAGTTGTGGTTGACCTCCGGCCGCGCGCTCACGATGGCGGCGACCTCGGCGAGGCGCTCCTGCGGCACGGCAAGGGCGGCCAACGTGCTCGCGCCGACGCTGTTCGGGCGGATGACGGCGCCGACGCGGCTGACCTTCCCCGCCGCCTGCAGCGCCGCCAGGCCCTCCAGCACCTCGTCCTCGCCGGCGCCGAGGGCGTCCGCGATGCGGGCGAAGGGCCGGGGCACCAGCGGGAAATCGCGCTGGAAGTCGTTGAGCAGGCGGCTCTCGATGCTTGCCGCGGCCATGGCCTAGAACCCCATGCGGCCGGCGCGCGCGGTCAGGAAGATGCCGGAGGGCTTCTCCGCGGGAAGCGACGCGATCCGCGCGAAGCTGCGGGTCTCGTAGGCTTCGATCCGGTCCTCATCGCGCACCGAGAGCCAGACCTGCTCGCCGCGCGGCGTGAACTCCAGGTGCAGCACGCCCTTGCCCGGCTTGATCTCCTTGACCACGGCGCGCGCCTCGACGTCGATGACCTGGACCGTGTCGTTGTGCGGCAGCGCGAAATTCACCCAGACCTGGCGCCCGTCCGGCCGCGCGACCGCGAAGATCGGCTGACCATGCACGGGGATCCGCGCGACCTCCGTCCAGTCGCGCATGCTGACGACGAGGATCTCGTGCCGCCCCACGGCGGGCGCGAGGATCACGTCGCCTGCCTGACCCCAGCCCTCCAGGTGCGGCATCTTGTAGACGGGCAGCGTCTGCTCGCCGCGCCCGTAGCCGGAGAGGATGCGGCGGGCGCCGCGCTCGGGATGCCAGAGGTCCAGCAGCGCCAGCCCGTCCTCGCCGAACAGGCCGGCGACGTACCAGCGGCCATCGGCGGTGATCATCGCGTCATAGGGCTGCTTGCCGGCGTCCTCGATGCGCGTGACCTTCGGCTTGGAGCGGTCGGTGAAGTCGGCGATCGTTATGGTCCCGCTCTCCCACGTGCTGAACACGAAGCGCTGGTCCGGCGCATCGACAAGGCCGACGACCTTGGCGCCGGTCGGCACGTCCGCGACGGGCTCCAGGCTCTCCGAATCGAACACGCGCACCCCGCCGGGCTCGTAGTTGGCGACGGCGACGAGGCTTCCGTCCTGGGATATGGCGCCGCCGATGCTGTTGCCGGCCTGAATCCTGCGCGCGACCAAGCGCGCGGCCAGCAAGTCGACCTTGCTGAGCCCGCCGTCGCGCCCGAAGACATAGGCGTGGCGCGCGTCGCGCGAGAAAACGGCCGACGCATGGCTCAGGTCGCCGAGGCCCTCCACGCGCGCCAGCGCCGTGCGGCGCGTCGTCTCGAAGATCCGCACCGAGCCGCGGCCGCGCTCGACCGCGATGCCGAGGTCGCCGGTCCCGCGCAGCGCGCTCGCGCCGACGGCGACGGACGTGGCCTGCGCCGGTCTCGCCGCGGCGGCCGCGGCGACGGTCAGGGCTATGGCGCTGCGTCGGTCGATTGCGGTCATGGTCCGATCCCTTGCTTGAGCTGCCGCACCATCCAGAGCGCGTCGGCCTCGGAAAGGATGCCGCGCCAGGGCGGCATGGCTGTTCCCGGAAGGCCGTCGAGGATCAGGCCGGCGAGCGCCTCGTCCGGCTTGCCGGCGAGCCTCTCGGGAAGGAGCGGTGCCCCAAGGCCGCCGCGCATGGTGAGGCCGTGGCAGGAGCCGCAGTCCTGGCGCAGCAGGTTCGCGAGCCATGCTGGCTCCTGCGCATCCGCGGCTGCAGCCGCGGTCACGCCGGAAGCGACGACTGCGGCGCGGAGCAGGTCAAGCGCGCTCGGCATAAGCGTGCTCCCGCTGCTCGGCCGCCGGCACGCCGCGCGCCAGCGCCGCCACGCGGCCGATGACGAACAGCACCGGCCCGTCGAATCCGGCGGCGCGCGCGTCCGTGCCGAGTCGCTGAATCGTCGTGACGATGTGCCGCTGGCGCGGCGTCGTGCCGTTGCAGATCGCCGCGGCGGGAAGCGATGGGGCCATTCCCTCAGCGATCAGCCTCTGCGCGATCTCGTCGATGTTGGCCATGCCCATGTAGACGACGAGGGTGGTGGCCGGGTCGGCGAGGCCATGCCAGTCCAGGTCGAGCGCCATGTCCTCGCGGCAATGCCCGGTAACGAAGCGCACGCCCGTGGCAAGGCCGCGATGCGTGAGGGGCAAGCCGATGGCGGCGCTGCAGGCGGCGGCCGAGGTCACCCCGGGCACGACAGCCCAGCGCACGCCGGCAGCGTCGAGAGCCGCGGCTTCCTCGCTGCCGCGCCCGAACATGAAAGGATCCCCGCCCTTCAGCCGCACGACGACGCGGCCGGCTCGCGCGAGGCCGACCAGGAGGCGGTTGATCTCGTCCTGCGGCACGGGATGGTGCTTCGGCTGCTTGCCGACGCAGATGCGCATCGCGCCCTGCGGCACGAGCGCCAGGATCTCCGGCGCCACGAGCCGGTCATAGACGACGGCGTCGGCGGCGCCGATCAGGCGCATGGCCTTGACCGTCACCAGCTCCGGATCGCCTGGTCCGGCGCCCACGAGATGCACGATGCCCGGGCTCGCCATGCTCGGCTCCCTCGCTGCGCGGTCGGCAGCGATGCCTTCCGCGGTAGCCGAAGCCTCTGGCGTGCCCGGTCCGCGAACCTTGACCACGGTCAAGCGGCAATCCCGAAATTTGACGGCGATCAACAAGCCGGATGGGCGCCGCCGCGTCCGCGCAGATCAGGGGGCGACGACCAGGGTGGCCGTCATGCCGTCGCGCTCCCAGTGCGGGCCGCACAGATAGGCGTGCTCTCCCGCCGGCAGGTCGACCGTCATCTCCACCGTCTCGCCCGAGAACTTGCGGTCCGACTCCGGCAGCCCGTCGTCCTTGAACCACACGCTGTGCGTCGTTCGCTTGTCGACGTTGATCCAGCGCACCGCCTGCCCGGGCTTCACTGTCAGCCGCCACGGGCAGAACGTGTACTTGTACATCATCACGACGGCGACGCCGGCCTCCTTGGACGGCTTGCCGACGACCTCCTGGTAGCGCTGCTCGGCCTCGGCGCAGATCTGCCGACGTTCCTCGTCGGACGCGCCGAGCGCCGGGCAGGGCAGGGCGGCGGCGAGCAGCAGCGCCCCGGCGCACGGTCCCCATGCGCGCATCGCTTTCTCCCCGTGACGGCTACCGCTTCTTCACGTTGATCTCGGCGTCCGCGCTGTCGAGGCCGAGGCGGTACTCGAGCGAGACGTGATGGAAGCGCGCGTTCGCGTGGTCGTCATGGATGGCGATGCCGACCGTGTAGGTCTTGCCCGGCTCGATCGCGATGTCGCCGGGCTGTCCCGGCTTCAGCGGCCGCTTGAGGACGACCGTCCAGGTGCCGTTGACGAGCGCTCCTTGGGCCTCGACGGCGCCGCCGCCCGTCATGACCCGCTCGGCCAGGACGTGGCCGTTCTCCGCGGGCCCGCTCGATTGCCACCGGAACAGGTCCATGAAGGTGCCGGCCTTGGCCAGCGACTCTAGCTCGGCCGCCGCCTTCGGCTTGTCCCAGCCGCCGCGCGGCTGCCCGTCGCGCCCTTGGATCTCGACCTGGGCGCGCGACTCCGCGAGGTACTTGGTCACGCCGTCCTTGAGGTCGAGCTGCGCCGCTGCAGGGCTCGCCTTGGCGGCATCCGGCTTCGGCGCGTCCGGCATCGTGCGGGAGTCGTGATGGCACGTCGCCCAGCACCCGGCCTGATCGACCCTTTCGATCCCCGTGCCTGCGATCATCACCGCGAGCTTGGACTGGTTCCGCGGGTCGAGCTTGCCGCCGGCGGCGAAGGGCACGGGCGCGTGCGGCGCGTCCGGCCACTCGAAGCGCAGGAAGAGGTTGCTGCCGTCATGCGCCGCCTGGAGCTTGACGTCGATCGACGGGCGCTTGCCGGGGATGGGCGTCGCTTCAGCCTTCTGGCCGGCGACGATCTTGGCGCCCATGTCCTTCACCTCCTTGAGGTGGCAGGTGGCGCAACGGTCGCCGGCGCGCGTGAACGGCCGCGCGCCGCCGTGGTCGCGCCCGGTCTGGATCCACTCGAACGACGCCTGGCCGGGATAGAAGAGCGTGAGTGGGACGGTCTCGACGCCGCTCCAGTCGATGCCGCCGACGGATGACGCAGCAACTTGGCCAGCGGTGCCGGCTGCGGCCGGGGCGGCCTGAGCTTGAGCCTGAGCCGGGGGGGCGGCCGCGGCCGGTCGGGCGGCCAGGGCCTGGGCGACCGCTTGGTCGATGCGACCCTTCAACGCCGCCTCTGCGGATTCGGCCTCTTGCTTGCGGCGCATCGCTTCCGCGGCCTCGCGCTGCTCGACGCGGCGCAGGCCCTCGGAGAACGTCGCGGGCACGGGGCGCGCGAAGGCCGGGTTCGGCTTCTCCATCGCCTCCAGGGCGGACTCCGACACCTGGTCGCGCGGGCTCTTGTGCGCGATGCCCTTGTGGCAGTCGATGCAGGTCTGGCCGGTCTGCATGGCGTCGAGGTGCAGCTTGCGCGCGCGCGGCCGCTGGAACTCCGGGTTCATGGATTGCAGCGTGTGGCAGTTCCGGCATTCGCGGGAATCCGTTGCCTTCATCGACTCCCAGACGCGCATCGCGAGCTGCAGCCGCTTGGCCTCGAACTTCTCCTTCGTGTCGATGCTGCCCAGCGCCCAGTGGTAGAGCTCGTTGCTCGCCTGGATCTTGCGCGCGACCTTGTGCACCCAGGGGTTCGGCACGTGGCAGTCGGAGCACGTGGCGCTCACGCCGGTGCGGTTCTGGTAGTGGATGGTCCCCGAGTACTCGCGATAGACGTTCTCGCGCATCTCGTGGCAGGAGATGCAGAACTCGCGCGTGTTCGTCGCCTCCATCGCCGTGTTGAATCCGCCCCAGAACACGACGCCCGCGGCGAACCCGCCGGCGAGCAGGGTCAGGACCGAGTAGCGCGCGCTCGGCTTGGCGAGCCAAGACCAGAGCCTCGCGAGGGTCGTGTGCGGATCGCGCATGGTCGTTTCCGTGGCTGATGGCCGTGCAAGGCGGGTCGGGAAAGGGCAGGGCAGGGCGCCGCGGCGGCCGCCGCGGCGCCCCGCCGGGCTCAGTAGATGTCCTTCTGCGTGTTGTAGACGTTGAACTTGCCGGTCGGCGTGACGAGCTTCGGGTCCTTGATGACGGCCTTCAGCTTGCGCGTCTTGTCGTCGAGCACGACGATCGCCGACGGATCGACCTTGCCGCCCCAGAGCGAGATCCAGACCTCGGTGCCGTCGGCGCTGAACTCCGGGTGCACCGCGCGCTTGATCGCCTTGGTCTCGGGAAGGCCGGCGAGCTTCGCGATGTTGATGACCTCCGGAGCCTTGTCGAGGGCGTCGAGGCTCCACACGGCGACGGACTCGGCGATGTCCTTCTCCGGGTTCTGCGGCGCGTCCGCCCACAGGTTCTTCGACACCGGGTGGGTCTTCACGAACAGGTTTCCCGCGCCGATGTGCTTGAGCTCCTGCACCACCTTCCAGGCGCTCGCCTTGTTCTTCTCCGGGTCGGTGCCGATCAGCGTGACGACGTCGGCGCCGAGGTGCCCGGTCGCCCAGACCGGCCCGAACTTCGGGTGCGTGAAGTTCGCGCCGCGCCCGGGATGCGGGATCTTCTTGGTGTCGATCAGCGCCGCGAGCTTGCCTTCCTTGGTATCGACCACCGCGATCTTGTGCGAGGCGTTGGCCGCGACCAGGAAGTAGCGCTTGGACGAGTCCCAGCCGCCGTCGTGCAGGAACTTCGCCGACTCGATCGTCGTGGTCTTCAGGTTCTTGATGTCGGAGTAGTCGACCAGCAGGATCTGGCCGGTCTCCTTCACGTTGACGACCCATTCCGGCTTGATGTGCGAGGACACGATCGAGGCCACGCGCGGCTCCGGGTGGTACTCGCCGTCGACCGTGACGCCGCGGGTCGAGACCACCTTGAGCGGCTTCAGCGTGTCGCCCTCGGTGATGACGTATTGCGGCGGCCAGTAGGTGCCGACGATCGCGTACTTGTCCTCGAAGCCCTTGAACTTGGACGTGTCGACCGAGCGGGCGTCGCTGCCCGCCTTCAAGGTCGCGACCACGGCCGGCTTCTCCATCCACAGGTCGATGAGCGTCGTCAGCCCGTCGCGGCCGATCGTGTAGACGTAGCGGCCGGACTCCGACAGGCGCGAGATGTGGACCGCGTAGCCCGTCTTCACGATGCTGGAGATCTGCTTCGTGTCGCCGTCGATCAGCGCGACCTCGCCGGAATCGCGCAGCGTGACGGCGAAGACGTTCTTCAGGTTCAGCTTGTTCATCTGCTGCTTCGGCCGCTGGTCCGGCGGGACGATCAGCTTCCAGCTCGCGAGCATGTCCTTGAGCCCGTGCTCCGGCGGCACGTCGGGCGCCGTCTGGATGTACTTGGCCATGCTGGCGATCTCTTGCTTCGACAGGATGTCGTCGAAGTTCACCATGCCGCCGTCGGTGCCGAGCGCGATGATCTTCTCCAGGCGGTCCTGGCCGAGCTTGGTCGTGTTCACGGGCTCCAAGCTCTTGCCGGTGGCGCCCTTCCGCAGCACGCCGTGGCACCCGGCGCAGCGCTCGAAATAGACCTGCTTGGCCCGGTCGCGCTCCTCCTTCGAGAGCTGCGGCTCTTGGGCCCAAGCGCCGGGGGCGGTGCCCGCGGCCAGGGCGGCGCCGAGCGTCAGCCCGAGCACGGATCCGCCGAACGCGATCTTCCTCATGGTCTCGTCCTCCTTCGCCTTGTCTGGCGATCGAGGACGCTAATCGCGCGATAGGCGGCTGCCTTGACTGTGGTCAAATCTCGGCACGCAAGTCGTTGCGCCCGGGGGGCGCCGCGTCCTGGATCACGGGCCTGGCGCGGCCATGGCGACGATTCCCCGGAGAGGGCGTGCGGCACGCTCGGCTGCGCTCTTGCGGTCCAGGAGGAGCACGCCTCCATCAGGCCCGCCCAGGGCCACGATCGCGTGCGTTCCTGCCCTGTCGATGGCGAGCGCCGCGACGGCCGACCCTTGCCGCGGCCTGAAGGGAGGGCCGACGGCGACGTCACGCGTGTCGAGGAGCTGAACGGCATCGGCGAGCGGCGGCGCGAAGCCGGCGATCCAGACCGGGCCGGGGCTCGGATGGCTGGCGAGGAGGGCGGCCGGCGCCGCGATCGCGATGTGGCGGGTGACGGTCCACCGGCGCATGTCCGTGATCGCGAGGACCGGGGCAGCGGCGGATGGCGTGGCCATCGTCGCGCCGCGGTCGTCGGCCCATGGCGCGCTCGCGCGCCACGCCCATCGGCCGGGCAAGTCGATGGTCGCCACCTGGCGGCCGATGTAGAGGTCGAGGACGGCGCCCCGACCGTCGGCGGCCGCGGCTGCGACGAGGTGGTCCGCCGAGGCGTCGAGGAAGGCTCCCGTAAGGACATCCTTGAGCGGGATGCGGCGAAGCGGGAAGCGCGGCCGCTGCTCCGGCGGGCCGTCGTCGCGGTGGTCGTGGACCCAGCCGCGATAGGGCGGGCTGTCGCTGTAGGAGATCTCCCAGGCCTCCGGGACCTCGGTCATGGTCGCGAGGAACGATGCGCGCGGCCCGGCGACCGCGAGCCCGTCGATCCTCGTCTCCCTCGTCTCGTCCCTGGCCGGGTGCTCCTTGAGGAGCGCCAGCGTGCGAGCGTCGAGGACGATGAGGGCGCTCGGCGCGTCGGCGGCGACGAGCAGGTAGCGGCCGTCGGCCGACGCCGCTGCTCCCGTCGGCCGGGAGCGCAGCCGGGTCTCGGCGGTTACGGCGAGCCCCGGCACGGCCGTCCGCTCGATGCGGCCGTCCGGCGCGACGACCAGCGCCGCATCCTGGTCCGCGAGCAGGATCGGAGGGATTGCGATCCGCGTCGGCAGCCTTCGGCGGCCTTGGACAGCGAGCGTCCCGCCGTCGAGCGCGACCAGCTCGTCTCCGTCGCCGGCGAGCGCGACGATCCCCTGCGCGGTCGCGGTGCCCGAAGCGGCGCTCGCGGCGAGCGCGGCGGCGAGCGCGAAGGCGCACGGACGCGGGACCCTCGTCATCGCCGCCGCTGCTGGCCGGAGCGGCGCTCGCAGCCGCCCCGGTCGCGCGGTCAGTACACGTCCTTGCGCGTGTTCATGACGTTGAACTTCCCGGTCGGGGTCACCAGGCGCTTGTCGCGGATCACCGTCTTGAGCTTCCGGGTCCGGTCGTCCACCACGACGATCGCCGACTCCTGGTCCTTCGCGTTCCATACAGAGAACCAGATCTCGTCGCCCGCCTTGTTGAACTCGCCCTGGGTGACGCGGCGCTGCCCCACCGAGATCCCCGACCACTGGCCGATCGGCAGCGCCTCATAGGGCTTCTCCAGGTTCGCGATGTCGAACGCGGCGACGGAGGCGGAGATCTCGGCCTCCGGGTTGAGCGGCGTGTCGACGTAGAGGTTCTTGGACTTCGGATGGGTCTTGATGAAGAGCGAGCCGCCGCCCTGGCCTTTCAGCACCTGCACGACCTTCCAGGCGCTCTCCTTGTGCTTGACCGGGTCGGTGCCGATGAGCGCGATCGTCTCGTCGCCGAGATGGCTGGTCGCCCAGACCGGGCCGAACTTCGGGTGGACGAAGTTGGCGCCCCGGCCAGGGTGCGGCTTGTCGCCGATGCCGTCCTTCTCGCGGATGAGCCGGACGAGCTTCCTGTCCTTCAGGTCGACGACGGCGACGGTGTTGCGCGCGTTGGCGGCGACGAGGAAGTAACGCCGCGTCGAGTCGAGACCGCCGTCGTGCAGGAACCGCTCGGCGCCGATCGAGGAGACGCGCAGGTTGTCGAGATCCTGGTAGTTGACCATCAGGATCTGGCCGGTCTCCTTGACGTTGACGACGAACTCCGGATGGAAGTGCGACGCGACGATGGCGGCGACGCGCGGCTCCGGGTGGTATTCCTGCGTATCGTAGGTCATGCCGCGCGTCGACACGACCTTGAGCGGCTCCAGCGTGTCGCCGTTCATGATGACGTATTGCGGCGGCCAGTAGGCACCGGCGATGGCGTACTTGTCCTCCCAGCCCTTGGCCTTCGACGTCTCGATCGAGCGCGCCTCGGCGCCGATCTTGATCTCGGCCACCGTCTGCGGCGGGTCCATCCACAGGTCGATCAGGTCGACCTTGGCGTCGCGCCCGATCGCGTAGAGGTAGCGGCCGGACGCCGACATGCGCGAGATGTGGACGGCGTAGCCGGTCTTGATCACGGTCGCGATCTTCTTGGTGGCGCCGTCGATGAGCGCGATCTCGCCCGTGTCGCGCAGCGTCACGGAGAACAGGCCGTCGATGTCGATCTTGTTCGCCTTGGCCTTCGGCCGCTTGTCCACGGGCACGGTGACCTTCCAGGTCGCCTTGATCTCCTTCATGCCGAACTCGGGCGGCTGGGCAGGCTCGTTCAGCAGGTACTTCGCCATCAGCTCGATCTGGTCCTTGGGCATCTCGCCCGAGGTACCCCAGTTCGGCATGCCGGCCGGGGAGCCGTAGGTGATGAAGTCGCGCAGGTAGTCGAAGCCGAGGGGCTTGGTCACGTCCGGGGTCAGCGGCTTGCCCGTGGCGCCCTTCCGCAGCACGCCGTGGCATCCGGCGCAGCGCTCGAAGTAGAGCTGGTTGGCGGCCTGGAACTCGGCGGGGCTCAGCGTCGGCACGCCCTCCTTCGCGCCTGGCGGCTCCAGCTTGCTGCCGCCGAGCACGTCGAGGCTCGGCTCGTACTTGCCGCCGGGCGATGTCTTGTGCTGCTCCAGCGACTTCGGGTCGGATTTCTGCTGCGCGGAGCCGGGCATCGATGCTGCCAGCAGCAGGCCGACCGCCGAGGCGGCTGAGATCACGTGCATCGCGGGGCTTCGCATGAGCATTCTCCTAGGGAGATGTTCCCAAGTTTGAAGCATCGCGGGCGCCCGCGCATTGGGCCTTGACTGCGGTCAATGGCACCAGGGGCTGAGCAACGGATCATGAGCGTTGCGGAATCGAACCGGGCTGCGTCGCCGGCCACGCCAGTGGGCGGCCGCGGCCGGGCAGCGAGGAAGGCACGTCATGGCTTGGCGGCGGACGATCGCAGCGGCAGGCGTTGCCGTCGCGGCACTGATGGCCGCTGCCCTCCCTGCCGCCGCCGGGGAGTTGCCCCTTGACCTGTTCCCCGGCGGCGAGCGGCTCGGCCCGATCGAGGGCACGCCGGCCGCTGCCGCCGTTTATCGCGGCGGTCGCCTGGCAGGCTACGTTGCTTCCACGCGTGCCGCCGTCGGATCGACCGGCTACTCCGGCAAGCCGCTCGACGTGGCGATCGCGATCGACCTGGATGCTCGCATCGTGGCCGCGCGGCTGATCGAGCACAGCGAGCCGATCTTGGTGATCGGCATCCCGCCGGAGCGGCTGGCTGCATTCGTGGCCGCGATCGCCGGGCACGACCTGCGCGCGCCTGCCGTCGCGAGGCGCACCGTGGGCGGCCGCGGCAGTCCCGACGTCCTGGCGGGAGCGACGGTCAGCAGCGTCATCATCCGCGACGCGGCGATTCGAACCGCCCGAGCGGTCGCGCGCACGCGCGGGCTTCTCGGCGGGACCGCTCCCGCGCAGCGCCAGCTCGATCGCGAGACCTTGGGGAGCGCGAGCTGGGAGGAGCTGCGCGCCGAGGGAGCCGTCGCGCGGCTGGAGGCCGACCAGTCTGCCGCGCGCGCAGCGCTCGGCGGCGCCGTCGCAGTCGCCGCTCCGGATGTGATCGACCTGTACGCGGCGCTCGCCACGCCGCCGCGGATCGGGGAGAGCCTGGTCGGCAAGCGCGCCTACGCCGAGGCGGCCTCTGCGGCCGGCGCGGACGGCAACGTCATCTTGCTCGCGGGCCGCGGCATCTACTCGTTCAAGGGCACCCAGTGGGCGCGCTCCGGGGTCTTCGAGCGCGTCCAGCTCGTCCAAGGCGCGCGCACGATCGCGCTGACACGCGAGATGCATCGCCCGCTCGAGGTCTTGGCCGTCAAGGACGGCCCGGCGCTGCGCGAGCTCGCGCTCTTCGTCCTGCCGGCCTCCAGCGGGTACGACCCGCTGGCGCCCTGGCGGATCGATCTCCTCGTGGCCGGAGCGGGAGCGCCTGCCGTCCTCTCGCTGCCGTACCGCCTGCCGGACCGCTACGTCCGCGGCGCGCCCGCGGCGAGCGCTGCGCAGCCTGCCGAGCCCGTCGGCGACCCGGGTCCGCAGCTGCCCTGGCGCGCGATGTGGGAGATGCGCGTCGTCGACGTCGCGATCCTCGCCGCCATCATCGCTGCCGGCGGCGTCGTGCTGGTCTTCCAGGATTTCGTCACGCGCAGCGTCCGGCGCTGGCAGGCGGTTCGGACCGGGCTCCTGGCGGTGACGCTGATCTGGCTCGGCTGGTGGGCCGGCGCCCAGCTCTCGGTCGTCAACGTGCTGACCTTCGTCCATTCGCTCATGTCCGGGTTCCGCTGGGAATCGTTCCTGATCGAGCCGCTCATCTTCGTGCTGTGGAGCATGGTGGCGGTGGCGCTGCTGTTCTGGGGGCGCGGCGTCTTCTGCGGCTGGCTCTGCCCGTTCGGGGCGCTGCAGGAACTGCTGAACGCTGCGGCGCGCTCACTCGGCGTGCGGCAGTTCGCCGTGCCGTTCGCCCTGCACGAGCGGCTCTGGCCGATCAAGTACGTCATAGCCCTCGGGATCTTCGCCGTGTCGCTGCACTCCATGGAGCTCGCTGTAAGGCTGGCCGAGGTCGAGCCGTTCAAGACCGCGATCACGCTGCGCTTCGACCGCGGGTGGCCGTACCTGCTCTACGTCGCGGTGCTGCTCGGCGCGGGCCTGTCCGTAGAGCGGTTCTTCTGCCGCTACCTCTGCCCGCTCGGCGCGGCGCTGGCGATCCCGGCGCGGTTGCGCATGTTCGAGTGGCTGAAGCGCAAGCACCAATGCGGGCGCGAGTGCCACATCTGCGCTGCCCGCTGCACCGTCCAGGCCATCCACCCCTCCGGCCAAATCAACCCCAACGAGTGCGTGTATTGCCTGCAATGCCAGGTGCTCTACAGCGACGACCGGGTCTGCCCGCCGCTGATCGCGCGCCGGAAGAGGCACGAGGAGCGCGCGGCTCTGCTTGAACGGTTGGCGGCGCCGAGGAGGAGCGATGGCTGAGCGTCGGACGATCACGCGGCGGCGCGCCTTGGCGCTGACCGCGGTCGCTGCTGGCGCTGCTGCCGCCGGCGCGCTGCGGGGCCGCCGGCCCCTGCCGGCTTGGGAGTGGCGCGGCGCGGCGATGGGCGCGCCGGCGACGATCGTGCTGCATGCGGAGAGCCGCGCGGCCGCTGCGGCGGCGATCGCCGCCTGCCGCTCCGAGATCGAGAGGCTGGAGCTGGAGTTCAGCCTTGCCCGGCCGGATTCGGCGCTCGCGCGGCTGAACCGCGACGGCCGGCTGCCGGTGCCGTCCCTCGACATGCGCGACCTCCTGGCGACCAGCCTGCGCCTGGCGGAAGCCAGCGGCGGCGCGTTCGATCCGACGGTGCAGGCGCTTTGGAGTGCCTACGCCGCGCATTTCGCGGCCGATCCCCTGAGTTCGGCAGGTCCCGGGCGCGCGGACGTGGAGCGCGCCGTCGCGCGGACCGGGTGGCGGCGCGTCTCGATCGGCGCTGACGGGATCGCCATGGAGCCCGGCACGGCCCTCACCCTGAACGGCATCGCGCAGGGCTACGTGACGGAGCGGGTGGCCGCGATGCTGCGCGCCGAGGGCTGGACGCATGTCCTCGTGGATCTCGGCGAGGTCCGGGCCTTGGGCGTTCGGCCCGACGGGCAGGGCTGGCGGGTCGGCGTGCGCCCGGCGCCGGACGGCAGCGCTGCGGTCGAAGCCGTGTCCCTTGCCGACCGTGCGCTCGCCGTGTCCGCCGGATCGGCAACGCCGTTCGACCGGACCGGCAAGCACCATCACATCATCGACCCGCGCACCGGCGGGTGCGCGGGGCATTGGGCCCAGGTGGTCGTCCGCGCGCCAAGCGCGACATGGGCCGACGGACTGTCCACGGCGCTCTCGGTCGCGCCCGTGCGCAGCGTGCCGTCCCTCCTGGCCCTGGCCGGGGACGCGACGGCTTGGCTCGTCGATCGGCAGGGACGGCGCTGGCGCGGGTCGAGCCGGGACGAGCGCGTCA
>JAEULF010000203.1 GCA_016793965.1 Alphaproteobacteria bacterium
GCATTGATGTCGATCACCGACCGGCGCCTCGCGTCGATGACCAGCATCGGCACGGGCGCGGCGTCGAAGATCGCGCGCAGCCGGGACTCGCGCTCGCGCAGCCCGCTCGCCATGCTCGCGAGGTCGCGCGACAGCGCGTCGAACTCGACGATGCGCGTCGTCGGCCAGGCGTCCGGGGCCACGCCGCGGACGATCTGCCTGGCGTTGGCCGCCATGCGCTGGATCGCCGCGGTCAGCCGCCGCGACCAGAGGGGCGCCGTCACCGCGGAGACGGCGAGCGCGCCGCCGAAGATGCCGAGCAGGAGGATGACCGTCGAGCGCAGGTCCGGATCGTCGAGCCCGTCCGGCTGGCGCGTGACGATGTGCCAGGCGAGCGCCCGCGAGTACGCCGTGCCGATCCGCTCGTCGGCGCCTTGGATCCTGATGCTCGTCGGCTTGGCGCCCGGGTCGGCGTGCACGAGGTCGCGGATGGCTGCGACGCTGGCCAGGTTCGAGATCCCGACGTTGCGGGGGAATTGCGTGTCGGCGAGCACCTCGCCGCGCTGGTCGATCACCCAGACCCACACCGACGGATCGGCCGTGGCGGCGACGGTGGCGGCGACCAGCGCCTGCAGCTCGACCTCGCCGACCAGGAGCCCCCCTTCGGTGACGATCGCGACGCCGACGGCGTTGTCGCCGGACACCAGCGACAGGTACTTGTCGCTCCACACCACGCTGCCCGGCGCGTGAGCCAGCGCGTCCCGCACCAGCGCCGACTGGCTCAAGTCGCTGCCGATGAAGTCCACGCGGCGGACGCCGTAGCGCGGCGCGACGCCGGCAGAGAGCACCGTTCCCTGCCGCGACACGACATAGATGCCGATGAGCGCCGCATTCCCGCCGATCACGCGGTCGAGCAGGGCGGGCGCGAGCGGGGCGCCCCCGTGAGGCTGCACGATCGACAGCGCTTGCAGCGGCCGCTCGACCGAGTGAAGGAGCAGCTCGAGCGAGCTGGCGATGCTCGCGGCGCGCGCCTCGATGGCCCTCTGCTTCTCGGCAACGATCGCCGGCACGCGGATCGCCGTGACGACCACGCTGGCGCTCGCGACCGCCAATGCCGCCGGCACGACCAGCAGGAGGGCGACGAGCGAGCGGACGCTGAGCGCGCGCAAGCGTCAGTCGCCCGAGGCGCGGATCGCGCCCTGCGTCACGACGACATGCGCCATGCGCCGCCGCGTGTCGCCGAAAGCGTCGAACTCGATTCGCTGTTGCAGCCCCTCGAAGACGCGGAGGGCGAGGATCGCCTCCTTCAGGGGCTGGCTGGCGTCCTTGCGCCCTGCCAGGGCCGCGAGGATGACCTGCGCAGCGTCGAAGGCAGAGACGGAGACGTAGTTCGGCTCGGCGCGGAAGCGCTCCGCATAGCGCTGGCGGAAAGCGGCGTAGCGCGGCGACGCGTCGAACCGGTCATAGGACTCGATCGACAGCAGCCCGTCGGCGCCGCGGCCGGCGAGCTGCACCAGCTGGTCCGGCGCCGCCCATTCCGCCGCCGCCAGGATGATCGCGGCGTTCTCCTTGCGCACCTGCTGCGCGATCCGGGCCGCGTCGAGCGAGGTGGCGACGATCACGACCGCGTCCGGCGCCGCGCCGTCCGGCTCCTTCTGCAGCAAGGCTCGCACCAGGGCGCCGAAGTCGATCTCGCCGGCGGCGCCGAAGGCCACCGTGCGCAGCACCCTGCCGCCAAGCTCCTCGAAGCGGCCGCGGAACAGCGAAGCCCAGCTCTCGGAGAACACGGCATTGCGCGCGTCGTATGTCAACGCGACGCGGCGGACGCCCTTGCGGCCGAAATGGAAGTCGGCATAGGCGAGCGCATACTCCTTGGTCGAGTTGTTGATGCGGAAGAAGTGGTCGTCCTTGCCGACGAACGCATAGGACGAGACCGTCGGGCTTATCAGGACCGTCCGCGTCTCCTCGGCGACGGGCACCAGCGCATTCGCCATCTGGCTCGTGATCGGGCCGACGATCGCGACCGCGCCGGCAGATGCGAGCTCGCGGGCAGCCTTGCGCGCCTCCGCCTCGTCGTGCCGGTCGTCACCGATCAGGAGATCGACCCGCGGCGCGCGACCGCTGGCGTTGTGCGCCTCCACGGCGAGCATGACGCCGTTGCGGCCCGCCTCGCCCAGGTCGGCGCCGCGCCCGGAAAGCGACGCGAGATAGCCGATCTTGACCGGCGCGTCGTCGCAGGCCTGCAGCGGCAGGGCCGCGAGAAGGGCAAGGAGGGCGAGATGTCGTGCCATCGCTGCGGATCCATCGGTTCGCGGCAGCAGGCCCCAAGACTGCGGAACATGCTCGCCGCCTGCCATGCGCGAGCGCCAGGGAGGAGCGCCAAGTGTGAGCGCCATTTAGCGGAGCATGCCGGCGCGCGGTATAAGGCAGGAGACCTATGCACTTCAGCCAAAGCTCCGGCCGTCGGATGGCCACGCCGCCCGGTTGAACCGCACGGGATCAGCCTTGCGCTGCCTGTATGCGCGCTTGCGCACGGCGCGCGTGCGGTTGCAGAAAGCCGTGACGGCATCAGGCATCCTCCCCGCCGCGCAAGGGAACCAGCATGCGCCTCGACAGGTTCGACCTTCCCCTCACGGCAATGGACGGCGCAGCGGCGACGGACTACGCCGCCGCCGTCGATCTGCTGCTTTCGGGCAACGAGGGCGCGGACGTCCTGCTCGACCGCGCCATCGCCGCGGACCCTGACCTCGCGCTGGCGCATGCCGCCAAGGCGCGCCTGCTGCAGGTCGCTGCGCGCTTCGAGGAAGCGCGCGCAGCCGCGGCCGTCGCCGCTCGGCTCGCCCCAACCCTGACGCCGCGCGAGCGCGGCCATATCGACGCGGTCGCGCTCGCCGTCGGCGGCCGCGGGTCCGAGGCGCTCGCGTCGGCGAAGGCGCATCTCGGCCGCTTCCCGCGCGACGGCCTGGTGCTGTCGCTGGCGGTGGGGGTTTACGGCCTCATCGCCATGAGCGGCCGGTGCCGGCACCATGCCGAGCAGCTCGACCTCCTGGCAGGCCTCGCGCCGTCCTGGGGCGCGCACTGGTGGCTGCAGGGCTTCCACGGCTGGGCGCTGATCGAGACAGGCCGGCTGGCGCCCGGCATCGACCTGGTCGAGCGCGCCCTCGCGGCGGCGCCGCGCTTCGCCCACGCCGCGCACGCGCGCGCGCACGGCTTTGCCGAGGCCGGCGACGCGGCCGGCGGCGCCGCGTTCCTCGCATCCTGGCTGCCCGGCTACGCGCGCGCGAGCCAGCTGCACTGCCATCTCAACTGGCACATGGCGCTCTGCGCGCTGGAGCAGGGCGACGCGGCCCGCGCGCTGGCGCTGCACGACGACGCCATCGCCCCCGCCGTCGCGCGCTCGGCGCCGATGCCGACGCTGGCCGACGGCGCGTCGCTGCTCTGGCGTTGCGCGCTCGACGGCGCCGACGTCGGCGCGCGCTGGGACGGTGCCGCCGACCTCGCGCGGCGCGCCTTCCCGGGCCCCAGCCTCGCCTTCGCCGACCTGCACGCCGCGATGGCCGAGGCCGCCATCGGCGACAGCGCGGCCGCCGCAGCGCGCGCCGCCGGGCTGGAGCGCCTCGCCGCGGCCGGGACACTGGCGGCCGGCCCCGTCGCCGCGCTGCTCGCACGCGGCATCGCTGCCTATGCTGCCGCGCGCTGGGACGAGGCGGCTCAGGCCCTGGCGGCGGCTGTGCCCGAGCTGCCGCGCATCGGCGGCAGCCACGCTCAGCGCGCGGTGCTCGAGGACACGCTGATCCGCGCCGAGCAGCGCGCCGGCCGCACCGAGGCTGCCGCCGCCCGGCTGCGCGCGCGCCTCGCCCGGCGCCCGTCGCCGCGCGACGAGCGCTGGCTCGCCGGCGCCTAGCCCTGCGGCGGCGGCACCTTCGCGAGCACCGCCGGCGCGCATCTCCGCCAAGGCAGGCGACTGCGCTAGTCCTATGGCCGGAGCGAACGCCGTCGGCGCCGACTCTGCGCGTGCGCGCACCGGCGATCGGGCAGTACAATCCGCAAGCAGCCATTAGCCGAGGCACTGAATGCCGCTGGAGAACTTCAACGACCTCGCTGCCTTTGCGATCGTCGCCAGGGAGCGGAGCTTCACCCGGGCCGCGGCGAAGATCGGCGTCTCCCAGTCGGCGCTCAGCCAGACCATCAAGGGGCTGGAGGAGCGGCTCGGGCTGCGCCTGCTCACCCGCACGACGCGCAGCGTGGCGCCGACCGAAGCGGGCGAGCGGCTGCTACGGACCGTCGCGCCGCGCTTCGAGGAGATCAAGACCGAGATCGCGGCGCTCAGCACGTTGCGCGAGAAGCCGGCCGGCACGGTCCGCATCACCGCCGGCGAGCATCCAGCCGTCTCGGTGCTGCAGCCGGCGCTGCGGCGGTTCCTGCCGGACTATCCCGACATCAACGTCGAGATCATCGTCGACTATGGCCTGACCGACATCGTCGCCGAGGGCTTCGACGCCGGCGTGCGCCTGGGCGAGCAGGTGGCGAAGGACATGGTCGCGGTGCGGATCGGCCCGCAGATGCGCATGGCCGTCGTCGGCTCGCCGTCCTATTTCGAGCGGCACCCGCCGCCGCGGACCCCGCAGGAGCTGACGGCGCACAACTGCATCAACACGCGGCTCCCGACATATGGCGGCCTGTTTCCCTGGGGCCTCGAGAAGAACGGGCGCGAGGTCAAGCTGCGCGGCGACGGGCAGCTCGTGTTCAACAGCCTCAGCCTGCGGCTGCACTCTGCGCTCGACGGGCTCGGCGTCGCCTACATGCCCGAGGATCACGTCCTCCCCCATGTGTCGGCTGGTCGATTGGTGCGGGTCCTGGAGGACTGGTGCCCGCGTTTCCCGGGATACCACCTGTACTATCCGAGCCGCCGGCACTCATCGCCCGCCCTGGCCCTCGTGGCGGAGTTCCTGCGCTACCGCGGCGGCTGACGGCAGGCCGCGCGGTCGGCGCCGGACCCATGCCATGGCGTAGTGGGTGAGGACGATGCCAAGCCCGGCGACCGCGACGCAGTGGCGGAAGAAGCCGGCAGCCGAGGCCTCGAAGTCCCACAGATCCAGCGTCACCTGCATCGCCAGCTTGGTTCCGATGCCCAGCGCGAACAGGCTCACGACGCCATGGGCGGCAATCGCGGCAGCGGCCGCGCGCAGCGCCAGGGTTCGCAGCGCGCTCGCCTCGGCGATGCCCGCCAGCTTGCCCGCGACGCTCATGAGCATCGGCCAGCGCAGGCCGAGATGGACGGACAGGAAGATGAGGACCCAGTACGCGGCAAGCGCATGGACCTGCTGCGCCGCGACGCCGCCCAGGGGCGGCTTGCCACCGGACAGGGTCTCGGAGATGAGCACGCTGGTCGCGAGCAGCACGAGCATGGCAACGAGCAGGAGCGCGGTGGCCGCGAGATTGACCGCGCCGCGCGCCTCGCGCCGGGCCCGGGCGGCCGTGCCGTACCAGCGGCGGTTGAAGAGGTTGTGGACGACGAGCAGCAGGAACATGCCCGTGCCCGCCAGTTCGTGCGCCGCGTTGCCCAGCCACCAGTAGGCAAGGCCGATCAGCAGCAGGCTGGCGGCGAGGCAATCCATGACCAGCCGCAGCAGGAACATCGGGTTCAAGGCATCGTCCTCGCCGGTCACTCGATCGGCGTGCCGCCGAACCTGGGTATGCGATCGCCGGTGAAGAGGTACTCGCTTGCCTCCTGGCCCCGGTGGCAGGACTGGCAGCGGGTGGTGTTCTCTTTCGTGTTGATGCTCTTGTCCGGCCAGAACCACTGGAACTGCCAATCGGCGGTGCGGCGGCGGTCGTCGTAGTCGGCGCCCCACCCGTCGCCCTTCTCCATGACGAAGTACCGGAAGAGCGTGCCGTCACGATGATCGACGAGCACGAATTGCGTGCCCGCCGGGACCGGCCGGCCGGCCTTCACGGCCGCGATCGCCTCGGCCGTGGTCATGATGTGCTCGGTCACGTTGCCGCGCTTGACGGTCGCGTAGTGCACGAGCCGATCAAGGTTCTCCGGGAACGTCACCCGGTTGGCCTCGGCCAGCGCCTGACCGCCGGCGGCGAGAAGGGTGCCGATTGCCAGGGCAGCGACGGCCATGCTGCCAGCAGAGCTCTTCATGAAGTCCCTCGCGATGTTCAGGAAATGCAAAGCGACGACGGTGCCGGGCGGCTCCTAGCGGCGGCGGTACTGCTCGTCGGAGACATGCTCCAGCCAGTCCACTGCCTTGCCGTCGAGCGCTTCCGCGATCGCGACATGCGTCATGCCGGCGGACGCGGCGGCGCCGTGCCAATGCTTGACGCCCGGCGGTATCCACACGATGTCGCCGGGCCCGATCTCCTGGACCGGGCCGCCCCAGTGCTGCACCAGGCCCGCGCCCGCCGTGACGATCAGCGTCTGGCCGAGCGGATGCGTATGCCAGGCCGTGCGCGCACCGGGCTCGAAGGTGACGATGCCGCCGCCGGCACGGGCAGGCGGGCGGGCCTGGAACCGCGACCCCACGCGCACCGCACCCGTGAAGCTGCTGGCGGGGCCCATGACGGACGGCTGCGAGCCCGCCCGCGTCACGGCGACCGCCTGATCGGATTGGGACGCGGCGGTCGAAGCGACCAGCGCGATCGAGGCGACCGTCGCAGCGAAGGCTTTCATCTCTTCCTCCGTCATCTTGCGCGCGGCCTTGCCGGCGCATGCCGCGCGGCGTCAGTTCTTGCGGAAGACGTCCCGCGCGACCGCGACGGCCGAAACGGCGCTCGGCCAGCCGGCGTAGAACGCGAGATGCGTGATCGCCTCGACCAACTCCTCCTCCGTCACGCCGTTCCGGCGGGCGAGCGCCAGGTGCGAGCGGAGCTGGTCGGGGCGGTTGAGCGCGATGAGCGCCGCGACCGTGACCAGGCTGCGATCGCGCTTGGCGAGCTGCGGGCGCTCCCAGACGTCGCCGAACAGCACGCCGTCCGTCAGCTCGGCCAGCTTCGGCGCGATGTCGCCCATCAATTGCTGCGCCCGCGACGGCTGCTGGGCGCCGCCGGCTGCCGGAGCAGCCGGCGCTTGGGCCTGCGCGAGAGCCGGCGCAGGCATGGTCACGGCTCCGGCAAGCGCGGTCCCGGTGGCGAGCAGGACGCTCGCGACGAACGGCCTCATCATGCGTCTCCTCATGTCGTGGGATGCCGGCGCGGCGATGGACTGGACGCCGCCCGTGCGCGGCTTGCGCCGGCGACCGGTCAGTCCAGCCCCTTCTCCGCCAGGAACTTGGACACCAGGTCCGCGACCTGGACGTTGTTGAGGTCCGAGAACGGGAAGTGGGTGTTGCCCCGGATGCCGATCGCCGGCAGGTGGACGACGGTCGCGTCGCCGCCATGCTTGTTGACGGTGTCCCGCCACAGGCGGGCCATCTCGAGCCGGGCGCGCCAGCTGTCCTGGGCAGGCAGGTCCACCGGGCGCTCGGGGATGTTGTCGCCGTAGAGGATGAGGATCGGGATCCTGGTCAGCGCCATGAACTGCGGCATCGGCACGACAGCCCCTTGGACCGTGTCGAACGCGCTGGGGATCGGGGCGGGCGCTTCGCCCTCGGGGAAGAGGAAGCTGCTGCCGGGCTCGAACGCGACGATGCCCTTGACGTTCGGGGCCTTGACGGAGGTCAGCCAACCCGGCCCGCCGCCCTGCGAATGCGTGAAGAGGATGCCCGGACCGATCTTGCCGAACAGCGCGGCGACGCCGTCGGACAGCACGGCCATGTCGAACGGCCCGGTGTTCGGCGTCATCGCGCGGAAGAACTGGTCGAGCGTCCCGGCGCTGCGGTCGAACTGCACGCCGTCGAAATAGCGCGGCCAC
>JAEULF010000263.1 GCA_016793965.1 Alphaproteobacteria bacterium
TCCAGGCCGTAGACGCGCGCCACGCCGTCGCCGACGGACAGCACCTGGCCGACCTCCGAGACGTCCGCGTCGGTGCCGAAGCTATCGATCTGCGCCTTCAGTATCGAGGCGATCTCAGCGGCACGGATTTCCATCAGCCAGCCCCCTTCATGGCGAACTGCAGACGCTGGAGCTTCGTCCGCAGCGATGTGTCGATCATGCGCGAGCCGACCTTGACGATCAGCCCGCCGAGAATTCCAGGGTCGACGGCGACCTCGACGGCGACCTTGCCGCCCATGCGCGCCTTCAGCGCGTCTTCGAGCGCTTGGACCTGCGCCGGCGCCAATTCGATGGCGGCCGTGACGCTCGCCGTCATCTCGCCGCGCCGACGGGCCAGCTCCGAGAGGTAGCTGTCGATCATCGCGGACAGCACGAAGAGGCGCCGATTCGCGGCAACGATGCCCAGGAACTTGGCGGTCAGCGGGTTCAGCGCCGCGGCCTGCGCCACGGCCGCGATCGCGCGGCCTTGCGCCTGGCGCGACAGCGCGGCGCTGCCGACCAGGCGGCGCAGCTCCGCCGACGCGGCAATCATGGCGCGCAGCTCGCGCAGGTCGCCCGCCACCGCGTCAAGCAGGCGATCGCGATCGGCGAGCGCATACAGGGCCAGCGCATAGCGCTTCGCGACCTCGGCGAGCCCGGACGTCGACATCACGGCGCGGCAATCCCCCACATGCCGGAGCGACGCGACGCCGCGACATGCGGCAGGCCCGCCGAACCGACGTATCGAGACAGGGCCGCCGGCTCCCAGGACGGGCTCAGGCGGCCTCGCAGACAATGCGGACCGCCAGTCCCGGGCGAAACCCTCCCGAGTGCCGACGCTCCAGGCGAAAACCCAGCGTCTCGGGCAGGCATCGCCCGCCCGAAGCGCGGCGTGTGCTAACACACGCCTTACGGCGATGCAAGGTAGGCGCAGAGCGGCGGAAATCCGGCGCGTTCTGGGCTCGTCCGACGCAGTGCGGCGGGCGCCGTCAGCACGCCCGACGATCATCGCCCTGTCCATCTCCGCGCCCGGCGGTCCAGCGCGGCACGACTGAGAAGAGAACCAGTGCCGGCGCCTCGACCGCCACCATTGCCAGCACCACGCAGCTTCCCGCCAGGGAAAGCTTAGGTTTCCCTCCAGGGGAAGCTTGTGACGAGACCCTGCCTCATCTGGTAAAAGCTGAAGCACAAGGACGCGGGACACGGCAATTCCGCTTGCCCGCACCGACACGACCATTCACGACGGAACGGAATCTGCCTGCGAGAGCCCAGCCTCTCGCGCTGTTGAGCCAGCGGAACTGCACGATGCGATCGGGAAAGAGCAAGGTCACGCGTTTCGAGATGCAGTCGATCGGTGCCGGGGCGGTGCCGGCACTGCTCGCTGCCGTGCCCGGCCCGCTCGTGCTGATCGAGCGCGCCGACGGCCGGCCGCTCGGCGCCACTGCCGAGGCGGACGCGCTATTCGGCCGCGCGCCGGAGGACGCGACGCATCCGCTGTGGCGCAGCGCCTGGTTCGACCCGCAGCAGCGGACAGCGTTCTTCGCCCTGATCGAAGCGCAGGAAAGCGTCGCCGGCTTCGAGGCCGCGCTGATCCGCGCCGACGGCGGCATCGGGCGCTATGCGATCGCGGCCAAGCCGGTCACGGTCGCCGGCCATGCTGCCGTGGCGATGAACCTGTCCGACCTTGCGCGCCGCACCGAGGTCGAGACCCTGTTGCGCACGAGCGAGGCACGGCTGAAGGACCTCGTCGAGGGCGCAGCGGTCGGGATCGTCGTCGTCTCCCTGGCAGAGCCGCCCGTCGCCCTCTACGCGAACCAGTCCGCTGCGCGGTTGCTCGGGCGCCGGAGCCCGCAGAACCTGCTGTCGCTGACGTCCTTCGACCTTGCAGCGGGCGAGGAAGACCGAGCGCGGCTGGCGGCCCTGCGCGCGGAGCGGCGCGATTCAGGTGCGCCGGGAACCTACCGCTTCCGGGCCGCTCCAGTCGCTGGCGAAGCGCAGCCGCTGCAAATCGAGGTCCGGGCGCGGCCCATCGACTGGCACGGCATCGCGGCGGAGCAGCTGGTGCTGATCGACGCTTCCGGCGCCGCGGCCGAGGAGGCCGCGGTCAAGGATCGCACGGCGGTTCTCGAGGTCGTCATTGAGAACATGGCCCAGGGGCTGCTGGTGGCCGACGGCGACCTGCGGATCATCCAGTTCAACTCGACCTACCGGCGCGACTTCCGCATGCCGGACGAGTGGAAGGCGGGCGAGCTCACCTACCGCGAGCTCCTCGAGCACACGCGCAACCGTGACCTCTACCCGGACGACGAGCGCTGGCGCGAGCGGGTTGCCGAGCTGATGGCGCTCGCCCTCGACACGCGGCCGAACGACTACGAGGTGCAGGGCCGCGACGGCCGCATCTTCCAGGTGCACAGCCTGCCTCGGCCGGGCGGCGGCTGGATCCGCACCTACACGAACGTCACCGAGCGGCGCTACGCCGAGGCCGAGGCGAAGGCGCGCGCCAAGGAGCTCGCGGAGAAGACGGCGATCCTGCAGGCCACGATGGAGACCATGGACCAGGGGCTCCTGGTGACGGACCCGGACCTCGCGGTCGCCGCCTTCAACAGGAAGTTCGTCGAGCAGTTCGAGCTCCCGAAGGAGATGGTCGAGCGGCCGTTCAGCTTCGCGGACGTGGTCAAGCTGCGCGCCGAGCGCGGCGAGCTCGGCGAAGGCGAGACGGCGTCGCGCACGATCGAGGCGCTGCTGCAGCGCGCCCGCGGCGGCCACGCGCAGCGAACGGAGGTGGCTCGGCCGGACGGCAAGGTCCTGGAGATGCGCAGCCAGCCGCGCGCCAACGGCGGCTTCGTCCGCACGTACACGGACATATCGGAGAGAAAGCGCGTCGAGGCGGAGCTGCGCGAGAGCCAGCAGCGGCTCCAGTCGATCCTCAACACATGCCCCGTGGCCGTCGAGATCGTGGCGCTGGTGGACGGCCTGCCGACCGGCGACATCCTGTTCCACAACCCGCGCATGGGCGAGCTGCTGGGCGTCGAGCCCGGCATGCCGGGCCAGTCCTACTCGATCGACCGCTACGTCGATCCCGTTGACCAGGACAGGCTGCTGGCGCGGATGGCCGAGGCCGGCAACTTCCAGGACGAGGAGATCCAGCTCGCCCGGCGCGACGGCAGCTCGATCTGGGTGCTGGCGAGCGGCTGGCCGCTGCTCTACCTCAACCGCTCGGCGCTGATCTGCTGGTACTACGACATCACCGAGCGGAAGCGCGTCGAGGCCGCGCTGATCGAGGCGGCGACGGTGGACGGGCTGTCCGGCGCCTACAACCGCGCCCACTTCCTGCAGCGCGCCGAGCAGGAGCTGCGCAAGAACGTGCGCTACGGCCGCCCGATGTCGCTGCTGAGCGTCGATATCGACCACTTCAAGAAGGTCAACGACACCTTCGGGCACGCCGTCGGCGACGACGCCATCCGGATCGTCTCCGCCGTCTGCCGCAAGACGCTGCGCGACGTGGACATCTTCGGGCGGCTGGGCGGCGAGGAGTTCGCCGCGGTCCTCCCCGAGACGCCGGTCGAGCGCGCGCTCGAGGCCGCCGAGCGCGTGCGCAAGGCCGTCTCGCTGGCGCTCGTGCCGCACGACGCCGGCCACCACCAGATCACCACGAGCATCGGCGTCGCGACGATCTCCGGGCCGGACGAGACGCTGACGGCCCTGCTGAAGCGCGCCGACGACGCGCTCTACGCCGCCAAGCGCAACGGCCGCAACCGCGTGGAGCGCGGCTAGCGCATCCGGCGGGCGCTCGGCCCTCGTCGCCCGCGTCCCCCTCCCGGCCGCGCGAGCGCCTGCCGACAGGCCCGTTGCCCGTCGTGCCGCAATCTGTCTTAGTGCATGCAGGGCAAACAAGCTGCCGGGCCGTGAACGACGCCGCGCAGCGCTTCACTGGGAGGAAGCGATGATCAAGTTCACGCGCCGCACCGGGCTTCAGGGCAGCCTCGCTGCCGCGGCCCTCCTCGCGGCGCCGGCGATCGCGCGCGGCCAGGCGAGGCCCAGCGCCGCGCGGACCGTTCGCGCCGTGATGCACGGCGACATCCCGACCTACGACCCGATCTGGACCACGGCGAACATGACCGCCTATCACGGCGGCATGGTCTACGACACGCTGTTCGGCATCGACGCCAACCAGCAGCCGCAGCCGCAGATGGTCAGCCGCTACGGCGTCTCGGACGACAAGCTCACCTACACCTTCGAGCTGCGCGACGGCCTGAGGTGGCACGACGGCACCGCCGTCACGACCGCGGACATCGTGCCGTCGCTGAAGCGCTGGGCGGCGCGCGACGGCGGCGGGCAGCACATGATGCTGCGCGTGAAGGACATCGCGGCCAAGGACGAGCGGACGTTCTCGATCGCGCTCAAGGAGCCCTACGGCCTCGTCCTCGACGTCCTGGCGAAGACCAACTCGCCGCTCTGCTTCATGATGCGCAAGAAGGAAGCCGAGACCGACCCGATGCAGAAGATCGACCAGGTGGTCGGCTCGGGCCCCTTCATCCTCAACCTCGCCGAGACCAAGCCCGGCACGCAGTACGTCTACGACCGCAACCCGAGCTACGTGCCGCGATCTGAGCCGGTGAGCGGCATCTCCGGCGGCAAGGTCGTCAAGCTCGACCGCGTCGTCATCGTCAACATGCCGGACGCGCAGACCGCGGTGGCCGCGCTCCAGGCCGGCGAGATCGACTTCTACGAGGTGCCGCCGGCCGACTTCCTCGGCCAGCTCCAGAGCGACCCGAACATCAAGATCGAGGTGCTCAACGCGCTCGGCAACGTCGGCCAGGTGCGCCTGAACTTCCTCCACCCGCCCTTCGACAACGTGAAGGCGCGGCAGGCGATGCTCTACCTCGTCAACCAGTCCGACGCGATGAAGGCGACGTTCGGCGATTCGAAGTACGCGCGCACCGTCTCGTCCTATTTCGGCATGGGAACGCCGATGGAGAACGACGCGAACACCGACTGGTTCAAGGGCGGGCGCAACGTCGAGAAGGCCAAGCAGCTGTTCAAGGAGGCGGGCTACGACGGCAGGCCCGTCGTGCTCATGCAGGCGACCAACATCGCCGTGATGAGCAACACCTCGCAGGTGCTGGCGCAGGAGCTGCGCCAGGCCGGGATCAACGTCAAGCTCGAGGCGATGGACTGGTCGAACGTCGTGCAGCGCCGCTCGAACAAGGCGGCGCCGGACCAGGGCGGCTGGAACATCTTCATCACCTGGTCGAGCGGCTCGGCGATCGGCAACCCGATCCTGCTGGCCGCGCACGCGGCGACCGGCGACAAGGCCTGGTTCGGCTGGCCGTCCGACGCCAAGCACGAGCAGCTGCGCGACAAGTGGGCCACCGCGCCGTCGCTCGACGCGCGCAAGGCCGTCGCCCGCGAGCTGCAGCAGAACGCCTGGGACTTCGTGCCGCAGCTCTACTACGGCCAGTGGGTGCAGCCGGCAGCGATGCGCAAGAACATCCGCGGCGTGATCCCGGTGCCGGAGATCATTCCCTGGTGGAACGCGGAGAAGGTGTGACCGGCGGCGCCGGCAGCACATGGCGGCCTATGCGCTGAGGCGGCTGCTGTCCATGCTGCCGGTGGTCGGCATCGTGGCGCTGTTCGTGTTCATGCTGCTGCACCTGGCGCCGGGCGACCCCGCCGCGATCATCGCGGGCGACAACGCCACGCCGGAGAACATCGCCCAGATCCGCCAGCGCCTGGGCCTGGACGAGCCGATCTGGAAGCAGTTCCTGGTCTGGGCGGCGAGCCTCGCCCAGGGCGACCTCGGCCGCTCCATGTTCTGGAACGAGTCGGTCGCCACCCTGATCGGCCAGCGGGCCGAGCCGACCATCGCGCTCGCCTGCTCGACCCTCGTCGTGGCCGTGGCGATCGCATTGGCCCTCGGCATCGTCGCGGCGGCGAAGGCCGGCACGGGGATCGACCGCCTGGTCATGGGCATCGCGGTGGTCGGGTTCTCCGTGCCGGTGTTCGTCACCGGCTACCTCCTGATCTTCGTCTTCGCGATCGGGCTGAAATGGCTGCCCGTGCAGGGCTACGCGCCGATCGCCGACGGCGTGATCCCGTGGCTGCGCCATCTCGTGCTGCCGTCGGCGGCGCTCGGCCTCGCCTACGTCGCGCTGATCGCGCGCATCACGCGCGCCACCATGCTCGACGTCCTGGCGGAGGACTACATGCGCACGGCGCGCGCGAAGGGGGTCGCCCCCGTGCCGATGCTGCTGCGCCACGCGCTGAAGAACGCCGCCGTGCCGATCGTGACTGTGATCGGCATCGGCGTCGCGCTGCTGATCGGCGGCGTCGTGATCACGGAGACCGTGTTCAACATCCCAGGCATCGGCCGCCTGGTGGTCGACGCGATCAGCCGGCGCGACTACCCGATCATCCAGGGCGTCATCATCCTGTTCTCCGGCGTCTACGTGCTCCTGAACCTGCTGGTCGACCTGTCCTACGCCCTCTTCGACCCGCGCATCCGCTACTGAGATGGCGCGCCCCGACGGCATCGCCCGCACTGCCCTGGCGTTCGCGCGCCGGCACCCGACCATCGCCGTCGGCGGCGCGCTGCTGCTCAGCATGGCCCTGGTCGCCGCGATCGCGCCCTGGATCGCCGGCGACCCGCGGCACATGACGCCGTCCGACCGGCTGCAAGCGCCCTCGGCCCGGTACTGGTTCGGCACGGACTCCCTCGGCCGCGACGTCTTCGCGCGGACCGTGCACGGCGCCCGCGTCTCGCTCGCGGTCGGGCTGAGCGTGGCCGCCGCCTCCGTCGCCGCAGGCCTCGCGATCGGGCTGGTCGCCGGCTACTACCGGCGCCTCGACGGCTGGCTCATGCGCCCGATGGACGGGCTGATGGCGATTCCCGCGATCCTGCTCGCGATCGCGCTGGTCTCGCTCAACAAGGCGAGCGTCGGCATCGTCATCGCGGCGATCGCCGTGCCGGAGGTCCCGCGCGTCGTCCGCCTGGTGCGCGCCGTCGTGCTGACGGTGCGCGAGCGGCCCTTCGTCGAGGCCGCGGTCGGCAGCGGCAGCCGCGGCCTGAAGATCGTGCTGCGCCACATCCTGCCGAGCACCGTGGCGCCGCTGATCGTGCAGGCGACGTACATCATGGCCTCTGCGATCCTTGTCGAGGCGGCGCTCTCGTTCCTCGGCGCCGGCGTGCCGCCGGAGATCCCGACCTGGGGCAACATGATCGCGTCGAGCCGCCTGTTCCTGGCGCGCGCGCCCTGGACGATCTTCTTTCCCGGCGCCTGCCTGGCGCTCGTGATCCTGGCGGTCAACCTGGTGGGCGACGGTCTGCGCGACCGGCTCGACCCGCGGCTCGCCCGGCGGATGTGACGCCATGGCAGGGGACCCGCTGCTCAGCGTCACGGACCTGCGCACGCATTTCTTCACGCAGGACGGCGTGACGCGGGCCGTGGACGGCGTCAGCTTCGATGTCGGGGCCGGCGAGACCCTGGGCGTCGTCGGCGAGTCCGGCTGCGGCAAGAGCGTCACCGCGCTCTCGATCATGCGGCTGCTGCCGCCGCGGCTCGGCCGCGTCGTCGCCGGGGCGATCCGCTTCGAGGGGCGCGACCTGCTGGCGCTGAGCGAGGCCGAGATGCGCGCGGTCCGCGGCAACCGCATCGCCATGATCTTCCAGGAGCCGATGACCTCGCTGAACCCGGTCCTGACGGTCGGCGACCAGATCGCCGAGGCGGTCCGCATCCACCAAGGGCTGGACCATGCCGCCGCCGCGGCCAGGGCCGCGGAGATGCTGCGCCTCGTCCGCATCCCCGATGCGGAGCGGCGGATGCGCGACTATCCGCACCAGTTCTCCGGCGGCATGCGCCAGCGGGCGATGATCGCCATGGCGCTCTCCTGCAACCCGAAGCTGCTCATCGCCGACGAGCCGACCACGGCGCTCGACGTCACGATCCAAGCGCAGATCCTCAGGCTGATGCTCGAGCTCAAGGACCGGTTCGGCGCCGCCGTCGTCCTGATCACGCACGACCTCGGCGTCGTCGCCGAGACCTGCCAGCGCGTCATCGTGATGTACGCCGGCCGAAAGGTCGAGGAGGCCTCGGTCGCCGCGCTGTTCGACCGGCCGATGCACCCGTACACCCGCGGCCTGATGGGCTCGATCCCGCGCCGCGGCGGCCGCGGCAGGTCGGCCCGTCTGCAGGAGATCCCGGGCATCGTGCCGTCGCTGCGCGAGCCGATCCCCGGCTGCGCCTTCGCCGAGCGCTGCGGCCTGGCCGTCGAGCGCTGCCGCCGCGAGGCGCCGCCGCTGGAGGCCAAGGGCCCGGACCATGCCGTGGCATGCTGGGAGGCCGACAAGGCCATGACCCAATGAGCGCCGCCGCCCCGCCGCCCGTGCTCGCTGTCGAGGGCCTGCGCAAGCACTTCCCGATCGAGCGGGGACTGCTGCGCCGGGCGACGGCGCACGTCCGGGCGGTCGACGACGTGTCGTTCGCGATCGAGCGCGGCACGACGCTCTGCCTGGTCGGCGAGTCGGGCTGCGGGAAGTCCACGGTCGGCAAGCTGATCCTGCGCTTCCTCCAGCCGACGGCCGGGCGCGTCACGCTGGGCGGCGTCGACGTCACGCGGCTCGACGAGCAGGCGATGCGCGGCTACCGGCGCCACGTGCAGATGGTCTTCCAGGACCCCTACGCCTCGCTCAACCCGCGCCTGACCGCCGGCACGATCGTCGGCGAGCCGCTGGAGAACTTCGGCGGCATGGCGGCCGGCGAGCGCGCCGACCGCGTCGCCGCGGTGCTCGCGCGCGTCGGCCTGCGCGCCGACGCGATGCGGAAGTTCCCGTTCGAGTTCTCCGGCGGCCAGCGCCAGCGCCTGGGCATCGCGCGCGCGCTCGTCGTCAGCCCGAGCGTGATCGTCGCCGACGAGCCGGTCTCCGCCCTCGACGTCTCGGTGCAGGCCCAGGTCCTCAACCTCATGGCGGACCTGCAGGACGAGCTCAAGCTCGCCTACCTGTTCATCTCGCACGACCTCGGCGTGGTCGAGCACATCGGCCATCGCGTCGCCGTCATGTACCTGGGCCGGCTCGTCGAGATGGCGGAGAAGGAGGCGCTGTTCGCGGCGCCGCTGCATCCCTACACCCAGGCGCTGATCGACGCCGCACCCCTGCCCGACCCGCATGCACGCCGCCGGCGCCTGGTGATCGAGGGCGACGTTCCCAGCCCGATCGACCCGCCGCCGGGCTGCCGCTTCCACACGCGATGCCCCTTCGCCGTCTCCCGCTGCCGGACGGAGGAGCCAGCCCTGCGCGAGACGGCGCCCGGCCGGCTCGTCGCCTGCCACCTGCGGGAAGACGGCAGCATGGCTCCCTTGGCGGGCTGACCAGCGTGAGGAGGACATCGCGATGGACCTGATCCTGCGCGGCGGCAGGGTGATCGACCCCGCGCGCGGCATCGACGGCACGCACGACGTCGGCTTTGCCGGCGGCCGCGTCGCCACGGTGGCGCCGCGCATCGCGGAGAAGGCCAAGGCCGAGCGCGACGTGGCCGGGCTCCTCGTGCTGCCCGGCCTGATCGACCTGCACACCCATGTCTACTGGGGCGGCACGTCGATCGGCGTGGAGGCCGAGCCGATCGCGCGGCGCAGCGGCACGACGACCTTCGTCGATGCCGGCACGGCGGGTCCGGGCAACTTCCCGGGCTTCCGCCGCCATGTCATCGAGCCGTCGCCGCTGCGGATCCTCGCCTACCTCAACCTCTCCTTCGCGGGGATCTTCGCCTTCAGCCGCACCGTGATGGTCGGCGAGTCCTCGGACATCAGGCTGCTCGACCTCGGCGAGTGCGTCCGCGTCGCGCGCGAGAACCGCGACCTCGTCGTCGGCATCAAGGTCCGCGTCGGTCGCGTCACCAGCAACACGACGGGGATCATGCCGCTCGACATGGCCGTCGAGGTCGCCGACGAGCTCGGGCTGCCGATCATGGCGCATATCGACCAGCCGCCGCCGAGCCGGAAGGAGGTGCTGGAGCGCCTGCGGCCTGGCGACGTCCTGACCCATTGCTACCGCCCGTTCCCCAACTCGCTCTTGCGCGCCGACGGCGCCGTGCGCGAGGAGGCGCTGCAAGCGCGTGAGCGCGGCGTGATCTTCGACCTTGGCCACGGCGCCGGCTCGTTCGGCTTCCACGCCTGCCGCGGCCTGCTTGCCGCCGGCTTCCGCCCCGACGTGATCTCGAGCGACGTGCACGTCCTCAACGTCGACGGGCCGGTGTTCGACCTCCTCACCACCATGTCGAAGTTCCTGGCGCTCGGCATGGACCTCGCGACCCTGGTCGAGGCGGTCACCGCCGCGCCCGCCCGGGCGATCGGCCGGCCGTCGCTCGGCTCCCTCGCGCCCGGCTCGGAAGGCGACGCGACCATCGTCGACTTCGAGAGCGGCGCCTTCGAGTTCCGCGACGCGCTCGGCGAGCGGCTCGACGCCGACCGGCGGCTGAAGCTGGCCGGCATGGTCGTCGGCGGCAAGTGGTGGCCGGACGCCTGACCGGCAGAGATCCCGATCGCGATCTGCGGCTTGCGCTGCCTGCCGTTCGCGACGCGGAGCAATGCAGCGGTTTTCCGCGTCCGGCCATGCAGGCCCGCCGCTTGACCGCGCGCCGTGCGCGCCGCTTCCTCTATGCGAAGACCCGCCGCGGCCGAGCCCCTCGCGCCGGGCAGCACCGGCAATGACCCCGTGACAACTCGTGTAGCCTCCTTGCTGCGCTGGCTCCTGGCCCTGCTCTGGCTAGCCGAGACGGTTCTGATCGTCGCCGACTGGCCGCCGCTCCGCCACGTGGCCGAGGCGGGCATCGCGCTCTACCTCGTCGCGGCGCTCTTCGCCGCCCGCCGCCAGTCCCTCGTGCTCTGCGCGATCGTCGGAGGCGCTGCCGCCCTGGTCGCCTGGCGGTTCGACCTCTGGCTCGCGGCGCTCGACGGCTTGCGCATCTCCTTGATGTTCGCCGGCCTGATGCCGATCCTCATCGTCACGCGGGTCACCGCCTCGCTGCTCCCGGCAGTGATCGAGAGCCGGCGGCGGCTCGCCGCCTTGCCGGAGGCGCACCGGCGCGTCGCCCAGGCCTGGAGCACCCACGCATTCGGCGCCGTGCTCAATACCGGCGCGCTCTCCGTCGCGGCCTCGCTGTCCGCGCCCGGGGCCTCGGCGGAAGAGCGCCTGCGGATCGCGCTGTCGAGCATGCAGGGCCTCAATCTCGCCGTGCTCTGGTCGCCCTTCTTCGTCGGCATGGGCTACATCGCGAGCCGGCTGCCGGCCGTGCCGGCCTGGCAGACCCTGCTGCTCGGCCTGGCGCTCGCTTGCGGCGCCCTCGCTGGCGCCGGCGCGCGGCTGGTGGGGCTGCGGCGCCTCCCGGCGAGCCTGGCCGCGACGCTGCGCGCGCTGGCGCCGATCGGGCTCCCGGCCGGAATCGCCGCCGGCGCGGTCGTGGCGGCGGCGACCTGGCTGGCCAGCGGCACGCTGGAAGCGGTCATCCTTGTCATGCCGCTGCTCTGCGGCGCCGTGCTCTTGCCCCGCCGCGGCGCGCTCGCGCAGGCAGCCGCGGAGACCATGACCGGCATGGCGCGGCTGCACGACGAGATCCTGGTGGTCTCGGTGGCGCTGCTGCTCGGCGCCGTGCTCGCCCAGGCGCCGGCGATCGCGGACGCGCTCGCGCCCCTCCTGGGCGACGCCCCGCCTGCGCCGCTCGTCCTGGCGATCCTGCTCGGCGGGATGGTCTTGCCGTCGATCCTCGGCATCCACCCGATCGTCACGGTCACCATCCTCCTCGTCGTGCTCGGCCGCACGCACCATGCCGTCGCCCCGATCGTGCTGCTGCAGGCCGGGCTGCTCGGCTGGGCGCTCGGCACGCTGATCTCGCCCTCCTCTCTCTCCGTGGTGATCGCCGCCCGGCTGTTCGACGTGCCGGTGCGCCGCCTCGTCTGGAGCCCGAACACCGGCTTCGTCGCGCTCATGGCGGCGGCGTCCCTGGCGGCGCTCCTCGGGCTCAACGCCCTCCTGCGATGAGCAGCAGCAGGCGCGCGCGCAGCAGGGGGACGCCGTGAGCCGGCTCGCGGCGCAGCTGCGACGGCCTGGCGCCTATGCGCTGGGCCTGCTCTGCGCCGGCATCGCTGCCATGATCTACAGCCTGGCCGGCTTCATCATCCGCGAGTTCGACGAGGCGTCGGGCTCGCAGATCGTGTTCTATCGCTCGCTGGCGCTCGTGCCGACCCTCTGCGTCATCTACTTGCTGCGCCACCGCGGCCAGTGGCGCGCGCGGCTGGCGGAGGCGGCCCCGCAGGTGCTGCGCGCGGGGCCGTTCCAAGCCATGTCGTCGACCTGCTTCGTCTACAGCCTGGCCTTCACGACGGTCGCGAGCACGCTGTTCATCCAGGGCGCGGTGCCGATCATCGCGGCGGCCCTGGCATGGATGTTCCTGCGCGAGCGGCCGGGCGGCGCCACGCTCGCCGCCATGGCCGCCGTCCTGGCCGGCGTCGCGCTCATGGTCGGAGACGGGCTCTTCGGCGGCAACCTGGTCGGCAACCTCTTTGCCCTCGGCGCCGCCATCGCCTTCTCCTGCTACATCGTGCTGCTGCGCCGCGGGCGGAACGTCGACATGCTGCCCTCCGTCGCGGTCGGCGGCTGCGTCGCGGCCGTCGCGAACGGCCTCCTTGCCCCATCGCTCGCCGTCAGCCTGCACGACATCCTGCTCTGCTTCGCCTGGGGCTCGCTGCTGCATGCCGGCGGGACGATCTTCTACACCTACGCGTCGCGCCATATCCCGGCGAGCGACCTGTCGCTCGTCGGCATGCTGGAGATCGTGCTGGCGCCCTTCTGGACATGGATCGCCGTCAGCGAGGTGCCGAGCCTCCTCTCGATCCTGGGCGGCGGCGTGATCCTGATTGCCGTGGCGCTCTGGACGATGGCGCGCGCGCGCGGGCACGACGGGGCGGGCGGCGAGCGCTGAGCAGGCGCCCCGGCGCATCGACTTCTGCGCGCCCGATACCTAAGCTCTCCCTCGTCTCATGCCGATCGGGAGCGACGCATGGCCTGGGTGGCACTTTTCTTCGCCGGCGTGTTCGAGGTCGGCTGGGCGATCGGCCTCAAGTACACTGACGGGTTCACGCGACTGTGGCCGACGCTCGGCACCGCCGCGGCCATCGTCGCCAGCATGGTCCTGCTCGGCCTCGCCGTGCGGCACCTGCCGATCGGCACCGCATACGCCGTCTGGACGGGAATCGGCACGGTCGGCACGGCGATCCTGGGGATCGCGCTGCTCGGCGAGCCGGCCGGCGCGGCGCGCCTCGCCTGCATCGGCCTGATCGTCGCCGGCATCGTCGGGCTGAAGATCCTGACGCCGGCATGAGGCCGGCCGCGGGCGACGGCCTCACGCGAAGTTCATCGTTTGCCCGCGCGGGTCGGCGCACTATCTCATCGTCGCGCCGTAGCCCGGCGCGCCGAGGGACGAACGCCATGCTCTTGGGATGGATGAAAGCGATGAAGAAGGATGCCTGCGACGTGCCCTTCGGCGCGCTGCGCATAGCGCCGCGCGCCGTGCCCGACCCGGCAGTCGATCTTGCGCCGCCGGCCGACGGCGCGCCTGGCGAGATGGTGCTGGCCGGCGGCTGCTTCTGGTGCGTCGAGGCCGTGTTCCGGCAGGTGGACGGCGTCCTGGAGGCGGTCAGCGGCTACGCCGGCGGGACGGCCGAGACGGCGGACTACCGCGCCGTCTGCTCCGGCGGCACCGACCATGCCGAGGTCGTGCGCCTGCGCTACGATCCCAAGCGCACCAGCTTCGGCAAGCTGCTGAAGCTGTTCTTCACGGTGGCCCACGACCCGACCCAGAAGGACGGCCAGGGCAACGACATCGGCCGCCAGTACCGCTCGGCGATCTTCGTCGCCGATGCCGAGCAGCGCCGCGTCGCAGAGGCCTTCATCCGGCAGCTCGAGGCCGCCAAGGTGTTCAAGGCGCCGATCGCCACGACGCTCGAGCCGCTCGCGACGTTCTATCCCGGCGAGGCCTACCACCAGGACTACGCCGCGCGGAACCCCGGCAAGCCCTACATCGCCTACGTCTCGACGCCAAAGGTGGAAAAGCTGCGCGCCGTCTATCCGGACGCGCTGAAGGGGCGGACCGGCACCTAGCCGAAGAACTCCAGCAGCATCTCCGCCACCAGCTCCGGCGCCTCGACCAGGATGGAGTGGCGCAGCCGCGGCAGGATCCTGAGCGTCGAGGCGGCGATCCGCTCGTGCATCATCCGCGCCATGCGGACGTTCGAGCCCGGATCGTTCTCGCCGGTCGCCATCAGCGTCCGGCGCTCGATGCCCGCCAAGCGGTCGCCGAGGTCCCCCGTGGCGAAGACGGTGTAGGCCGCGACGTAGGAGGGCAAGTGGTTGCGCTGCAGCTCCGCCAGCCGCTGCTGCACGCGCTCCGGGCGCGCCTGCTTGAACTCCGGCGTGAACCGGCGGTCCTCGGCGGCGCCGATGATCGCGGCGATGCCCTTGGCCTTCAGCAGCTCCAGCCGGCCGGCCACCTTCCGGCGCTCCTCCGGCGAGCGGCCCGCGACGGCGCTGAGGATCGCCAGCCTGTCGATGCGCTCGGGATCGGACAGCGCCAGCGACTGCGCGATCAAGCCGCCGAGCGAGAAGCCCGCCAGGTGGGAGCGCGCGACGCCCAGCTTGTCCCAGACGTGGCGGACGTCGTCGGCCAGGTCCTCGAGGGTGCGCGGGCCCTCGATCCGCCCGGACAGCCCGTGACCCCGCAGGTCCATGCGCATGACCTGGGAGCGTTGGGCCAGGCGCGGCACGACCTCGTCCCAGGACCCCAGGTCGGCGCCGACGCCGTGCACGAGGGTGACCGGCGAGCCCTTGCCCTCGACCTTGTTCTTGAACGCTGGACGGGAGGCTGGAGCAGTCATCGGCGATCTCCGGGTGCGGCGCCGCGAGCAGGGAGGCGCGCGCCGGGATGACGGTATTCAGGCTGATGGCCTACGATGATGACGCCCAGGTCGCGCGCCGCCGCGCCGCGGACCGCGTCATGCGCCTCGGAGACCATCCGCCAGATCGGCGGCGTCGGCTTCTGCTTCGGCCGCGGATAGGTCGCCAACCCGCAGATTCGCCTGGATTGAAGGAGCCCGGAATGAGGCTGAAGCCGCGGGTCCTCGTCGGCCTCCTGATCATCGGCCTGGTCGCCGGCTACCTGCGCGGGCGCGTGGACGTCGCCGAGGTGATGCTGATCGACCTGTTCGTGGCGCTGCCGGCGCTCGTGCTGGCGCTTGTCATCACTGCGATGATCGCCTCGCAGATCTGCCAGCCGATCGAGTGCACGGGGTTGAGCGACGACATCGGCTC
>JAEULF010000295.1 GCA_016793965.1 Alphaproteobacteria bacterium
GCTCAGGCCGACGCGGCTAGCGCCGGGGATCAGCGCCAGGAGCTGCGCCACGCCGATCATGAACGCGTTTGCATGGGTCAGGTGCTCCATGCGCCGGATCGTCATGGCGGCCTGGTCGATCAGGTAGAGCAGGATGGCGAAGCCGATGGTGGCCCAGCCGGCGACGTGGAGCAGCGCCGGAATCTGCCGCCCCGTCGCTTGCAAGGCATAGGCGGCGATGGCGACGGGCAAGCAGGCCAGGATGACTTGACCGAGGAAGTCCGCGCCGGCACCGCGCTTGCGCGCGACCAACTGATGCACGCCGCTGAGCATGAGTCCTGTTTCTCGCCAGCAAAACAGCATCACTGCTAGGCACGCGCCGGCATGCGAGCCGAAGATCATCCAGAGCCTGAGGGCTTCAGGACGGTCGATGTCCAAGCCCATCCGCGCGGCCGTGCTGAACAGGATGATCTCGTGCGGCACGGTGCCGACGGGCCAGAACGCGGTGACACCTTCGAGGGCAGCCAGGACGATCAGGATCAGAAGCGGCACGGAGAAGGCCTCGCTCTAGCCCTGAGGGGCACTGCATTGGGACGGCAGTTTACGCGGATTCGCGCCGTGGCAATCGGCGCAAATTATGGCATAAATTGTGACTTATAGTCGGGGGCAGGAAAGAAGTACGTTGCAGACTCGCAACGAGCATGAGTGCGCAGCCGATATTAAGACAGTAATTATGTCTTATTGTCCTTTTTCGTCATGGACGGAGCGGATCTGCACCCCTAAACACTCCACCAGCGTCAGGCCATTTCCGGTCTGCAGCACGCCGCTTCACGACTGTGCAGGGGATCGACGGCAATGGCCGAGCGCATGCTGCGTTTCATCAATCTCGGCAAAGAGACGCCGGAAAAGCGCGCGGCGAGCGCGCGCCGGCAGGATTTCGGCGAGATCTATGCAGAATACGCGCGCGAGAAGGCGGCCAGCCAGTCGAGCCGCTGCTCGCAATGCGGCGTGCCGTTCTGCCAGGTGCATTGCCCGCTGCACAACAACATCCCCGACTGGCTGAAGCTGACGGCCGAGGGCCGGCTGGAGGAGGCCTACGAGGTCTCGTCCGCCACCAACACCTTCCCCGAGATCTGCGGCCGCATCTGCCCGCAGGACCGGCTGTGCGAGGGCAACTGCGTCATCGAGCAGTCCGGGCACGGCACGGTCACCATCGGCTCGGTCGAGAAGTACATCACCGAGACCGCCTTCGCGAACGGCTGGGTCAAGCCGGCGAAGCCGCTGCACGAGCGCCGGGAATCCGTCGGCATCGTCGGCGCCGGCCCGGGTGGGCTGGCGGCCGCCGACGTGCTGCGGCGCAAGGGCTACCAGGTGCACGTCTACGACCGCTACGACCGGGTCGGCGGGCTCCTCGTCTACGGCATCCCGAACTTCAAGCTGGAGAAGGAGGTGGTGCTCAGGCGCTGGAAGCTGCTGGAGGAGTCGGGAATCAAGTTCCACCTCGGTTTCGAGGTCGGCCGCGACGCGACGCTCGCCGAACTCCGCCGCAAGCACGCGTCGGTCCTGATCGCGACCGGCGTCTACAAGGCGCGCGACATCCAGGCGCCGGGCGTCGGGCTGGCGAGCATCGTCCCGGCGCTCGACTACCTGACGACGTCGAACCGGCACGGGCTCGGCGACAAGGTGCCGCGGTTCGCCGACGGCACGCTCGACGCCAAGGGCAAGCGCGTCGTCGTCATCGGCGGCGGCGACACCGCGATGGACTGCGTGCGCACGGCCGTGCGCCAGGGAGCGAAGTCCGTGCAATGCCTCTACCGGCGCAACCGCGCCAACATGCCGGGCTCGCAGCGCGAGGTCGCCAATGCCGAGGAGGAGGGCGTCGAGTTCGTGTGGCTGGCCCAGCCCGAGGCCTTCGACGGCGACGCGCGCGTGCGCAAGGTGCGCGCGGCGCGCATGCATCTGGGCATCGCCGACTCGACCGGACGGCAGGAGCCGCAGCCGCTGCCCGGCAGCAGCTTCGCGCTCGATGCCGACCTGGTGATCACGGCCCTGGGTTTCGATCCCGAGCCGATCCCCGCGATGTTCGGCGCGCCGGAGCTGGCGGCGACCAAGTGGGGCACGCTCAAGGTCAACCACCAGAGCCTGATGACCAACCTCGACGGCGTGTTCGCCGCCGGCGACATCGTGCGCGGCGCCTCGCTTGTCGTATGGGCGATCCGCGACGGCCGCGACGCGGCGGCCGCCATGGACCGCTACATGCGCGAGAAGGCGATCTACGAGGAGCGCCTGGCGCTCGCGAATTGAGACGGAGGCAGGCCATGGCCCGCGACGAGATCCCCGAAGAGACCGGCGAAGCGTTCATCGCAGCCTACCGCGCCAACGCGGCGCTGCTGCAGGCCGCGCACGCCTACGACCCGGCGGACGAGCGCGACGCCTGCGGCGTCGGTTTGGTCGCCGCCATCGACGGCAAGGCGCGGCGCGAGGTGGTGCAGCTCGGCATCGACGCGCTCAAGGCGGTCTGGCACCGCGGCGCCGTCGACGCCGACGGCAAGACCGGCGACGGCGCCGGCATCCACGTGCAGATCCCGCAGGAGTTCTTCAAGGAGCACGTGCGCCGCCAGGGCGCCCAGGTGCTGGAGAGCAGGCTCGGCGTCGGCATGGTCTTCCTGCCGCGCACCGACCTCGAGGCGCAGGAGCGCTGCCGCGTCATCGTCGAGCAGGAGATCCTCGCCGCCGGCCACTCGATCTACGGCTGGCGCCAGGTCCCCGTGAACATCGACGTGATCGGCGAGAAGGCCAACGCGTCGCGGCCCGAGATCGAGCAGATCATGATCGCCAACGCCAAGGGCGTGCCGCAGGCGGACTTCGAGGTCGACCTCTACATCATCCGCCGGCGCATCGAGAAGCGGGCGCTCGCCGAGAACCTGATCGAGCTCTACATCTGCTCGCTGTCCTGCCGCTCGATCATCTACAAGGGCATGTTCCTGGCCGAGCAGCTCTCGACCTTCTATCCCGACCTGCTCGACCCGCGCTTCGTCTCGAACTTCGCGATCTTCCACCAGCGCTACTCGACCAACACCTTCCCGACCTGGCGCCTCGCCCAGCCGTTCCGAGTCATCGCCCACAACGGCGAGATCAACACGCTGCGCGGCAACGTCAACTGGATGAAGAGCCACGAGACGCGGCTGGCGCACGACCTGTTCGGCGTCTCGGTCGAGGACGTGAAGCCGATCGTGCAGCCCGGCGGCTCGGACAGCGCGGCGCTCGACAACGTCTTCGAGATGCTGGTCAGGACGCACCGCCACCTCCCCATGGCGAAGACGCTGCTCATGCCCGAGGCCTGGGAGAACGACCCGGCGATCGGCGAGGAGCTGCGCGACCTCTACAAGTACGCCAACTCGATCATGGAGCCCTGGGACGGGCCCGCCGCGATCTGCGGCTTCGGCGGGCGCTGGGCGCTGGCGGGCATGGACCGCAACGGGCTCCGGCCGATGCGCTACACGGTGACCGGCAACGGCCTGCTCTTCGCGGGATCGGAGACCGGCATGGTGCCGGTCGACGAGGCGAGCGTGGTGGAGAAGGGGCGGCTCGGGCCCGGCCAGATGATCGCGGTCGATCTCAAGGAGGGCCGACTGCATCGCGACCATGAGCTCAAGTCCATGCTCGCCGCGTCCAAGCCCTTCGGCGAATGGACGCGCAACATCGTGCGCAAGCAGGACCTGCTGGCCGCCCAGGCGGCCGGCAAGCCGTCGGGCAAGGCGAAGGCGAGGGCCGCCGCCGCGGCCGAGCCGGCGGCGCTGGCGCGCGACGAGCTGCGCCGGCGCCAAGCCGCGGCGGGCTTCACGATGGAGGACCTGGAGATGATCCTCCACCCGATGGTGGAGGACGCCAAGGAGGCGGTCGGCTCGATGGGCGACGACACGCCCTTGGCCGTTCTCTCCGACCAGTTCCGTCCGCTGCACAACTTCTTCCGGCAGAACTTCAGCCAGGTCACCAACCCGCCGATCGACAGCTTGCGCGAGCGGCGCGTGATGAGCCTGAAGACGCGCATCGGCAACCTGGGCAACATCCTCGACGAGGACGAGGCGCAGCTGCGCATCCTCGAGCTCGATTCGCCGTACCTGACCAACGCCGAGTACCGCGCCCTGCGCGACTATCTCGGCGACGGCGCGGTCGAGATCGATTGCACCTTCCCATGCCCGGCCGAGGGCAAGCCCGACGACGCGGCGCTGAAGGACGCGATCAAGCGCGTGCAGGCGGAGGCCGAGGACGCCGTGCGCGGCGGCGCCATGCAGGTGATCCTGACGGACGAGCGCCAGGGGCCTGGCAAGGCGGCGATCCCGATGATCCTCGCCGTCGGCGCCGTGCACGCGCACCTGGTGCGCCAGCAGCTCCGCACCTTCACCTCGGTCAACGTGCGCGCGGCCGAGTGCCTGGACGTCCACTACGTCGCCGTTCTGGTCGGCGTCGGCGCCACCACGGTCAACGCGTACCTGGCGCAGGAGTCGATCGCCGATCGGCACCGGCGCGGCCTGTTCGGCGACCTGGCGCTGGAGGCCTGCGTCGAGCGCTACGTCAAGACGATCAACGACGGGCTGCTCAAGATCATGTCGAAGATGGGCATCGCGGTGATCTCGAGCTACCGCGGCGGCTACAACTTCGAGGCCGTCGGCCTGTCTCGCTCGCTGGTCGCCGAGTTCTTCCCCGGGATGACCTCGCGGATCTCCGGCATCGGGCTCTCGGGCATCCAGAAGAAGGTCGCTTCCCTGCACCAGCGCGCGTGGTCGGAGGAGTTCGTGGCGCTGCCGATCGGCGGCCTCTACAAGTTCCGCCGCGGCGGCGAGACGCATGCGCACGAAGCGCGCAACATCCACATGCTGCAGACCGCGGTCGCCACGGACAGCTACTCGCTCTACAAGAAGTACGCGGAGTCCGTGCGCGCCATGCCGCCGGTGGCGCTGCGCGACCTGCTCGACCTCAAGGCCGGGATCAAGCCGGTGCCGATCGACGAGGTCGAGTCGATCACCGAGATCAGGAAGCGCTTCGTCACGCCCGGGATGTCCTTGGGCGCGCTCTCGCCCGAGGCGCACGGCACGCTCAACATCGCGATGAACCGCATCGGCGCCAAGTCGGATTCCGGCGAGGGCGGCGAGAAGCCCGAGCGCTACCGCCCGGCGCCGAACGGCGACAACGCCAACTCGGCGATCAAGCAGGTGGCTTCGGGCCGCTTCGGCGTCACGGCGGAGTACCTGAACCAGTGCCGCGAGCTGGAGATCAAGGTCGCCCAGGGCGCCAAGCCCGGCGAGGGCGGCCAGCTCCCCGGCTTCAAGGTGACGGTCGAGATCGCCGCGCTGCGCCACGCGACGCCCGGCGTCATGCTGATCTCGCCGCCGCCGCACCACGACATCTACTCGATCGAGGACCTGGCCCAGCTCATCTACGACCTGAAGCAGATCAACCCGACGGCGCGGGTCTGCGTGAAGCTCGTCGCGCGCTCGGGCATCGGCACGATCGCCGCCGGCGTCGCCAAGGCGAAGGCGGACGTGATCCTGATATCGGGCCATGTCGGCGGCACCGGCGCCAGCCCGCAGACCTCGATCAAGTTCGCCGGGCTCCCCTTCGAGATGGGGCTCTCGGAGACGCACCAGGTGCTGACGCTCAACCGGCTGCGCAACAACGTCATCCTGCGCACCGACGGCGGCATCAAGACCGGCCGCGACGTGGTGATCGCCGCCATGCTGGGCGCGGAGGAGTACGGCATCGGCACGGCGTCGCTGATCGCCATGGGCTGCATCATGGTCCGCCAGTGCCACTCCAACACCTGCCCGGTCGGCGTCTGCACGCAGGACCCGAAGCTGCGCGCCAAGTTCACCGGCAACCCGGAGAAGGTCGTCAACCTGTTCAGCTTCATCGCCGAGGAGGTGCGCGAGATCCTGGCCTCGCTCGGCATGCGCAGCCTGAACGAGGTGGTCGGCCGCACCGACCTGCTGCGCCAGGTCAGCCGCGGCTCGCCCGACCTCGACGACCTCGACCTGAACCCGATCCTCGCCATGCCGGACACCGGCGGCCGGCCGCGCGTCTCGACGGTGCAGGGCCGCAACGAGGTGCCGGACACGCTCGACGCGCAGATGATCCGCGACGCCAAGCCGCTGTTCGACGACGGCGAGAAGATGCAGCTCACCTACAACGTGCGCAACACGCACCGCGCGGTGGGCACGCGCATCTCCTCGCTGATCGTGCGCAAGTACGGCATGACCGGGCTGCAGCCCGGCCACCTGACCGTGCG
>JAEULF010000346.1 GCA_016793965.1 Alphaproteobacteria bacterium
CCAGCCGGACGGTGGTCGACAGCTTCACCGCCGTCGAGCGCGCCTCCTCCGGCCTCGGCCACAAGACCGGCAAGCTGACCGAGGGCGTCATGGCCGTCGTCCAGCTGCTGCGCCGCTGAGGGGCCGGCGATGACCGCCGCATCAGGCGCGCATGGGCACGGACACGGGCACGCGCACGGGCAGGCTCCCGGCCCAGGCCATGGAGCCGGGACCGCCGCTCCCGCGGCCCTTCCCGTCACGGCGTCGCTCGACCGTGCCTCGCCTCTGGCAGCGCCGCGCGCCACCGCCGCCGCACTGCCCCCCCTGCGGCGCATGGCCGAGCGGCCGCTCAGCGGCAAGCTCGCCCTGCGCGGCGATCCGGCGGACGCGGCCTTCATGGCCGGTGCGGCGCGCGCGCTGGGCCTGGCGCTGCCGACAGCGCCCGGCACCGTTGCCGCGTCCGGGACCGGCGAGGCGCAGCGTGCGGCGCTCTGGCTCGGGCCGAACGAGTGGCTGGCGCTGGTGCCCCTGGCGCAGGAGGCCGCGCTGGCGTCGGCGCTGCGCGCGGCCCTCGCCGGCTGCCATGCCAGCGTCGTCGAGACCGGCGACGAGCGCGTCTGCCTGGCGCTGACGGGCGCCGACGCCCGCAGCGTCCTCGCCAAGGGCTGCTCGCTCGACCTGCGCCCGCGCAGCTTCGCCGCCGGGCGCTGCGCGCAGACAGTGCTGGCGCGGGTCAACGTCCTGCTCTGGCGCTCCGACGCCGAGGGCGACCCGACTTTCGAGATCCTCGTCCGCCGCTCCTTCGCCGCCTGGCTGCACGACTGGCTGGTCGACGCGGGCGCGTGAGGGGCGACCGCGAGGGGGCCAGTCCCGGCCCGCAGGAGTGACCGCCATGCTGTGCGAGCTGCCCGTTCCCGTTCAGGTCGACGCCGAGGGCCGCTGGTCGGTCGACGGCCAGCCGATGATCCTGGTGCCGCGCCATTTCTGGGCCTACCTGCAGATGGAGGGCGAGAAGGCGCTCGGCGTCGAGGCCTATGCGCGCTCGATCTATCCCGCGACCTACCGCGCAGCGCAGGTCTGGTGCGGGCGCGAGGCGAAGACGCACGGCCTCGCCGGCGCCGACGTCTTCCGCCACTACCTGAAGCGCATCTCGCAGCGCGGCTACGGCCAGGTGCGATTCCTGGAGCTCGACCCGGCGTCGGGAACGGGGCTGGTGCGGCTCGACCATTCGGCCTTCGTCGCGGAGTACGGGCAGAAGGTCGGCCGGCCGGTCTGCCACATGTTCGCGGGCTCCTTCGCCGGCGCCATGGACTGGCTGTGCGAGAGCGCCGGCCTGCCCCACCGCGCGGCCGTCGCCGAGACGCAGTGCGGCGCCCAGGGCCACGATCACTGCCTGTTCACGATCGCGCCGCAGGGGTGAGGCTGGCGTCCCTCACGGCCGCTCCAGCGCCAGGGCAAGCAGCAGCTTGGTCAGCGGCACGCGGTCGGCGCTGCCGGACCGCAGCGGCGGCACGATGGCGACCTCGGCGTGCTCGACGTTCGGCAGCACGACGTAGCGCGTGCCCGGCAGGACCGACGAATCCGTCGGCACGAGCCCGTCGTTGCGCAACCCCGCCGATTCCATGAGCCTGCGCGTCGCCGCGTAGGGGCTGGGCACGAACCAGCTCCCTTCCGTGACGTCGATCCAGCTGGCGACGGAGAGGATGGAGACCTGGCGGGCGACGCGCGCGATGCCCGGGGCGTCGCGGCGCATCGCCTCCTGCCGCTCGGCGACGCGCAGGTTCATGTAGGATTCGCGGCTGCCGCCCATGATGGCGAGGAGCGGCTGGCTCGCCAGGCCGACCAGCGCGCTGTCGGCCGCCAGGTCAGCGATCGGCGAGCCCCAGAACGGCGCCTGCAGCGCCACCCAGCAGCGCACCTTCGCGAGCGCCGCCTCGTCGGCTGCGACCAGGAAGGCCAACGCGTCGAGCCCGCCCTTGCTGTGCGTGAGGAGGCAGACCGGCCGGTCGGAGGCGCGCACGGCCGCCGCGACGTGGCGCGCGTTCTCGCGCACGGCGGCGGCCGAGACGATCGGCGCGCGCGCGACGGCGATGCCCTCTCCCTGCAGCCAGCGCTCCTGCTCGTCGAAGAAGCCGACCAGGCCGACCGCGCGCAAGGGCAGCAGCGCGTCGGTCAGGTAGGCCGGCACGACGAGCACGCGCAGGCCGCGCGCCTCCGCGCGGACGGGCGCGAAGGCCGCCTCGACCGCGCGCGCGTCGAGGGCCGCCGGCGTGCCCATGGCGGCGAAGCGCGCGCGCTGGTCTAGATTGGCGTCCGGCGCCGGCGGGCGCGGCAGATCGGCGGCGTGCGCCGCGGGTCCGGCGAGCAGCGTCGCCCAGACAGCCAAGGCAGCGCGCCCCCAGGCGCGCCGCAATGCCGGCTTGCCATGGTCCGCCATGACCGTGCTCCGTCGCCGGGCGCTCAACATGCCGCGGGCACCGGTGCGGCGCGCCCCATGCGCTTCAGGAATCGGAAATGCGATGCGAGGGCGCCCATGAAGCTGGCGCTGTTGTAGGGCAGGCCATGCGCCGCAGCGGCGCGCGCGATGAGCGGCGTCAGGCGGCGGTAATGCGCGTGGCTCACCTGCGGCAGCAGGTGGTGCGCGGCATGGCAGTTGATGCCGCCGTAGAGCCATGACGCCAGGCGCGAGCGCGGCGCGAAGTCGAGCGCCGTGGCGAGCGCGTGGCCGGCCCAGCTCCTCGCCAGTGCGCGCGCGGGACCGGGCTGCGGGAACTCCGTCTCGGCGGCGAAATGCGTCGCGACCAGAGGCAGGATGAAGGCGAAGGATTGCAGCGACGAGGCGACGGCGTAGCCGACGAGAACATGCCAGAGCGGCCGGTCGAGGACGCTCCATGGAACCAGCACGAAGGCGGTCAAGTGGATCGCCTTGCCTGCCGCGAGCTGCAGCACCTCGCGCGGCGCGTGGCGGATCTCGCCGAGATTCGCCAGCGAGCGCTGGCGCAGGTAGACGACGTCCTGCACGAAGACCGAGTGGAAGCCGACCAGCGCATAGGCCGGCCAGGCATAGAGATGCTGCCAGCGCTGCCAGCGCCGCGTCGGCGCGCCGGGCGAGAGCCTGAGCAGCGGGTTGTGGTCGATGTCGGCGTCGCAGCCATCGACGTTCGGGAAGTTGTGGTGCGACTTCAGGTGCCGCAACTGCCACATCGTGCCGTCGACGCCGAGGAAGGCGAACAGCCACCAGCAGATCCGGTCGTCGGTCGCGCGATCGCCGGTCACCGCCCGGTGCGCCGCGTCATGGCCGATGTTGAGCACAAGGAAGAGCAGCGCCAGCTTGGCCGTCACCGCCGCCGCGAGCAGCCCTGCCGTCCCCCAGGGCTGCGTCAGCAGCGCTCCATAAGAGCCGATCGCCGCGGCAGCAAGCAGCCCGCCCTTCAGCCATACGCCTGGCCCGGCAATGGGTCCGCGCCCCGTCCGCGCGAACCAGGCGGCGACCTCGGCCCTGAGAGCGGCCTGGAAGGCCGCGTCGCGGTCGTTGGCGAACTTGATGCGCTTGACCGACCGGTAGCGCGGCATGGCGGCCTCCTCAGAAAGCGAGCGTTTACTCACTTACTGAGCATGCCACAGGGTCCGCCGGATTCAAGATAATTGTGAGCGTTCACTCACATACAGGGCCGCTTCATCCCTCCAGGACACGCAGCCCCGCTTTCGCCACCTCGTCCGCCCAGCGCGACAGCGGCCCCTCGAGCTGGCCATAGAGCACGAAGGTCGCTGTGGTGATCACGAGGCCGAGCGCCATCGCCGTCGCCAGGTCGGGATCGCGCCTGGCGATCTCCGCGCGCTCGACAGCCTCGGCGACGAAGCCGCGCAGCGTCTCGACCGGGCTGTCGACCGCCTTGGACACCGCGTCGAGATGCTGGTGCTGGCCGAGCAGCAGGTAGCGGAAGGCATGGTTCTGCTCGTCGAAGAGCCGGCAGAGCAGCACGACGATCGCGCGCCAGCGCGCGGCGAAAGCCGTCTCGCCCGCGGTCGCCGCGCGCAGCCCCTCGGCGAGCTGGGCGTAGTGCAGGAGATAGAGGTCGCGCGCCAGCGCGTCCTTGCTCTCGTAGTGACGGTAGATGGCCCCCTCGGAGATGCCGGACGCAGCGGCGATCGCCTTGGTCGTCGTCTCCTTCAGCCCGTCGCTGACGAAGAGCGCCAGGGCTGAGGCGCGGATGCGCTCCTTCGTCGCGGCGCCGTCGCGCCGGCCGCCTGCCGCCCTCGTCATGCGCACGTCGCTTCGTCTCGGCATCGGATCCCTGCTTGCCGGGGCAGCGCGATCTGGGTCGGCGCTAGGCTGCCTTGCTGCCGGCGTCGAGCACCTTGCGGATCGCCTGGGCGAGCGCCGCCACGCTCGGCGGCTTCACCAGGTAACCGTCGATGCCGCGCTGGCACGCCTTCTCGACGATGCCCTTGTCCGAGATCGCGGTCAGGATCACGACCGGCAGGTTCGGGTCGATCCCCTGCGCCCCGGCGCGCACGGTGTCGAGCATGCTGAGCCCGCTCATGAAAGGCATGTGAATGTCGGTGAGCACGATGTCGACCGGCGGCCCGGCGCGCAGGCGCTCGAGCGCTGCCGGCGCGTTGGTGACCTCGATGACCGTGGCCACGCCGAGCGCTTTCAGCAACGCCACGGTCAGCATGCGCGACACAGCCTCGTCCTCGACCAGGAGGACCGTCAAGCCGGGGAAGCGATCGGGGGTCGGAGACGCCGACTGGGTCATGGGCACCGCCGGTGAAGCAAGGCCGCGGCCCGTCGCCGCGCATTCACCGCTAGCACCCGGCGCGGGGCCCTGACAAGTTGGGTCGCCCAGTCGTGCCCCATGAGTCTTGCCCGGCCGGTCATCGCCCGGCCAGACCCTGCCTGCCCCATCCGCACCTTGCCCCACAGCCAGGACCATCCCGCCATGTCCTTGCCGCCGCCGAGCGCCGCCGCCCCGATCGTGCTGCCAGAGACCGGCTTCGCCCGCGCCGCCTGGGCGCTCGCCCGCGCCTACTGGTCGTCCGACGACCGGCGCACCGCCTGGGCGCTGCTCGCCGCCATCGTCTTCCTGGCGCTGTTCCAGGTCGCCATCAGCGTCTGGTTCAACACCTGGCAGGGCGACTTCTACAACGTGCTGGAGAAGAAGGACGAGAAGGAGTTCTTCCGCCTGCTCGGCCTGTTCGCGATCGGCGCCTCGGTCGCCATCGTCACCGCCGTTTACTCGCTCTACCTCCGCCAGATGCTGCAGATCCGCTGGCGGCGCTGGCTGACCGACCGGTTCCTCGACCAGTGGCTGGCCGCGCGCACGCATTACCGCCTCGCCTTCGTCGAGGGCGTCGCCGACAACCCGGACCAGCGCATCGCGGACGACCTGCAGAACTTCTGCGCCGGCACGCTCAGCCTCTCGCTCGGGCTGCTCTCCAGCGTCGTGACCCTGGTCTCCTTCGTCGGCATCCTCTGGGGCCTCTCCGGCCCCCTTGCCTTCACGGTCGCCGGCACCGAGATCAGCATCCCCGGCTATATGGTCTGGGTGGCGATCGTCTACGCAGCCCTCGGCTCGTGGCTGACCTACAAGATCGGCCTGCCGCTGGTCGGGCTGAACTTCGAGCAGCAGAAGCGCGAGGCCGATTTCCGCTTCGGCCTGATCCGCGTGCGCGAGAACGGCGAGGCGATCGCGCTTTACCGCGGCGAGGCCGACGAGCAGCGCGTGCTCTCGCAGCGCTTCCTGGCGCTGGCGACCAACTGGTACGCGCTCATGGACTACCAGAAGCGCCTGACCTGGTTCACCGCCGGCTATGCCCAGATCGCCATCATCTTCCCGTTCCTGGTGGCGGCCCCCCGCTACTTCTCCGGCGCCATCCCGCTGGGCAGCCTGGTGCAGACGTCGAACGCCTTCGGCCAGGTGCAGGGCTCGCTCTCCTGGTTCGTCGACGCCTACACGCAGCTCGCCGGCTGGAAGGCCTCGGTCGACCGCATCCTCGGCTACCAGCGCGCCATGGCGCGGATCGAGCGCGAGATGGCGTCCGGGGCCGGCATCAGCGGGGCACCCGCCGCCGATGGCCGCCTCTCCGTGCATGGACTGACGCTCGGCCTGCCGGACGGGCGCACGCTGATCGCCGGCGCCGATCTCGCGGTGGCGCCGGGCGAGCGCGTCCTCGTCGCCGGCGCTTCGGGCAGCGGCAAGTCGACGCTGTTCCGCGCCATCGCCGGCATCTGGCCCTGGGGCAGCGGCAGCGTGGCCAGGCCATGGCATGCGGACGGGCATCCGGGCGGGGCGCCGGCGCATGGCCGCGCCGCCGTGCTCTTCCTGCCGCAGCGCCCCTACCTGCCGCTCGGCACGCTGCGCGCGGCGATCTGCTACCCGGCGCGGCCCGACGCCTTCCCCGACGGCGCGATCAAGGCGGCCTTGGAGCACTGCCGCCTGGCGCCGCTCGCCGCCCGGCTCGACGAGGAAACGCGGTGGGACCGCGCGCTGTCTCCGGGCGAGCAGCAGCGGCTGGGCTTCGCGCGCGTGCTGCTGCACCAGCCGGACTGGCTGTTCATGGACGAGGCGACGGCGGCTATGGACGAGACGCTGCAGGGCGAGATGCTGGCGCTGCTGCGCGAGGCGCTGCCGCGCGCCGGCATCGTCAGCATCGGCCACCGCCCGGGGCTGGAGCGCCACCACGACAGGCGCATCCGCATCGAGCCGGGACCCGAGGGCGGCCGGCTGGTCGAGAGCGCGGCAGCCTGAGCCCGGCGCCGGCGGCAGCCCGGCGGCCTCTCGCTCGTCGTCGCGCCGGCGCCGCGCTCAGGCGATCGCTTGCACCAGCTCGTCGACACGCTGGTCGAGGCGGCCGACGGCCGCGGACAGCTCCTCGATCGCCCAGAGCACCTCGAGCGCCCCGGCGCCCGACCGGATCGCGTTGAACGTGACCTCGCCGATCGAGTCCGTCACGCTGCCCATCTCGCGCGTCACGTTGCCGACATGGCCGGAGATCTCGTCCGCCGCGGCGCGCTGCTGCTCGATGCCGGCGGCGACCGAGGTCGAGATCTCGCGCAGCTGCCCCATCACCTTGCGCACGTCCACCATGGCGCCGGACGCGGCTCCGGTCTCCTGCTGGATGCGCTCGACCCGCGCGCGGATGTCGTCCGTCGCGCGACCGGTCTGGCTGGCAAGCGTCTTGACCTCGCCGGCGACCACGGCGAAGCCCCTGCCGGCGTCGCCCGCGCGCGCCGCCTCGATGGTGGCGTTGAGGGCCAGCAGGTTGGTCTGCTCGGCGATCGAGGTGATGAAGCCGACGACCTGGCCGATCTCGCGCGCGGCATCGGCGAGCGACCCGACCTGGGTGCTCGCAGCCTCGACGTCGCCGGCGACCTGCGCGGCGAGGTCGGCGGAGCTCGAGACCTGGCGCGCGATCTCGGCGATCGATGCCGACAGCTCTTCCGATCCGGTGGCGACGGCCTCGGCGCGCGCGCGCGTCTGGTCGGCCGCATCGGCGACCTTGAGCGAGCGCGAGGAGCCCTTCTCCTGGCGCCGCGACATCCCGCTCGCCGCGGTGCGGATGTCCTGCGCGCAGCGGCCCACCGTCGCCGTCACGTCGCGGATGCCCGTGCGGAAGCGCGCGACGGCTGCCTCCGCGCGGGCCGCGCGCTCCTCGCGCTGGCGGGCCGCCGCCGCCTGCTCGTCCTCCAGCCGCCGGCGCTGCTGCACGCCCGCGCGCAGCACCTCGACCGCCTTGGCCATGGCGCCGATCTCGTCGCTTCGTCCGGCGCCGGGAACCTGCACCTCCAGCTCGCCTTCGGCGAGGCGCCCCAGCACCGCCCTGAGCCCGCCGAGCGGCAGGAGGATGCCGCGTCCCGTGAGGACCAGGGCGACGCCCAGCCCGCCGAGCGCCAGGGCCGCCACGGCGAGCATGGCGACGGACGCGAGCCGCAAGCTCGCCTGCGTCGCGTCGCGCGCCGCCGCGGCATCGGCCCGCAAGATCTCGGCGATCGCCGCAAGCCCCTTCGCCATGCGGTCGCCGCGCCCGTCGATGTCATCGTCCAGCTTCTCGAAGGCGGCGACGTCGGCGCGCCCGGCGATCGCCTTGGGCAGCTCAACCAGCACGGCGCGGCCGAACGGCTCGACCTCCGCGCGCAGCGCCGTTGCCTGGGACAGGGCGGACGTCTGAGCAAGCCGGCGCTGCAGCTCGTCGAGCCCGCTGGCGACCGCCTGGACGCCGGCCGCCATCGCCTTGGCCCGCTCGGGGTCGATCTTCCCCTCGTCCTTGTCGACGATCGAATCCATCGCCGCCAGCAGCGTCTCCAGGACGGAAACGTGCAGCCCCTCGACGAGCTGGATCCGCGAGTCCGAGGCCGACTGCGCGGCGATCGCCGCCGCCGTCCGCGCATTGGACAGGAGCCCCACTCCAGCCAAGACGACCGACGAGGCGACGGCGATGACGCCGATCAGCCAAAGCTTGCCCTTGATGGTGACGGTCATGCCTTCCCCGCGCAATTTGCAGCTACCAGGCTGCAACAATAGCGTGCGGACAGGCCCCGATGTCCAGTCACTGATAGCGCGAAAGAAGCAGAATCAATCAACGATAGGGGTCATGCGATCGTCGCGACGAAGCTCTCCACGTGGCCCTCGAGGTCGGACGAGATGCGCTTCAGCTCGTCGATCGACCAGAGCACCTCCATCGCCGCCGCGCCGGACTTGATCGCATTGAAGGTCACCTCGCCGATCGAATCCGTCACCTCGCCCATGTCGCGCGTCACGTCGCTGACGTTCTCCGAGATGTGGCCGGCCGAGGAGCGCTGCTCCTCGATGGCCGCGGCGATCGACGTCGAGATCTCGCGGATCTGCGTCATCACCTTCTGCACCTCGGACATCGCCCCGGCCGCAGCCCCGGTCTCCTGCTGGATCCTCTCGATGCGCCGGCGGATCTGCTCGGTCGCCTGGCCGGTCTGGTTGGCGAGCGTCTTCACTTCGCCCGCGACGACGGCGAAGCCGCGGCCGGCGTCGCCCGCGCGCGCCGCCTCGATCGTGGCGTTCAAGGCCAGCAGGTTCGTCTGCTCGGCGATCGACGTGATCAGGTCGACGACCTGGCCGATCTCGCGCGCCGCAGCCTGGAGCGAGGTGACCTGCGCCGAAGCGCTCTCGACATCGACGGCCGCACGCTGCGCGATGTCGGCCGAGCTGACGACCTGCCGCGCGATCTCGGCGATCGAGGAGGAAAGCTCCTCAGATCCGGCCGCGACGGCGTGCGCGCGCTGCATCGTCGCGTCGGCCGCATCGGCGACCTTGAGCGAGCGCGAGGAGCCCTTCTCCTGGCGCGTCGACATGCCGAGCGCCGCCGAGCGGATGTCCTCGGCGCAACCGACCATCGCGGTCGTGACGGCCTGGATCATGGTGCGGAACTCGCGCACCGCGGCCTCGACGCGCGCTGCCCGCTCCTCGCGCTGCCGCCGCGTCGAGTCCTGCTCTTCCTCAAGGCGCGCGCGCTCCACGGCATTGGTCTTGAACACCTCGACCGCCCGCGCCATCTGGCCGATCTCGTCGGCGCGCGTCCGGCTCGGCACCGTGACGGCCATGTCGCCTTCGGCGAGCGCGCGCATCGCTTGCGCCAAGCTGATCAGCCGGCCGACGATCAACCTGCCGACAAGCACCACCGCGATGCCGATCGCCATGGCCAGCGCCGCGCCGCAGACGATCAGCAGCAGCGCTTCGCCGCGATCGACGACATCGCCGGCGGTCGCCCCGGTGGCCGCCGCCACGCCGTCCACCGTCTTCGACAGCGCAGCGGCAGCATTGCGCGCGTCGGCGATCTGCCGCTCGATGGTCTGCTCGGTGCTGAGCTGGAGCATGCGCAGCGCGAAGACGTCGCCGTCGCCAGCGCCCAATGCGACCAGGCTCTTCGCCGCCTTCTCCGCCTCTTCGGACTGCGCGCTCGACGGCAGCCGGCTGAGATTCGACTCGACGCTGGCCGCGGCGGCGCGGAAGCGCTCGCGCAGCGGCTGCAGGCTGGTCGGCGCGCGCGCCTCGATCGCCTGCAGCAGGAGGCCGACCATCTCGTTGACCGCCGACTTGCCCTCGAGCGCCGCGCGCTGCAGCCCGCTCGCCTGCTCGATCACCGGCTTCGCCAACGCGTGGATCTTCTCGATCTCCTCGCTCGCCATCGCGAGGTCGAAGGTCGCCGTGTCGATGACCGGCTCGAGCGCCGCGAGCGCTTGCGCATGCAGGACGGCGATCGACGCCGCCTGGCGGTCGTGCAGCGCGTCGAGCGCAAGGCGCTCCTCGACGCTGGCGTCGAGCGCGTCGAGCACCGTCTCCAGCTGGTCGCGCTCCAGGGCGCCCTTGCGCAGCGCGAGCAGCTCGTCCGTGGCGCCGGCATCGCTCAGGCTCACCTGGAGCTTCGCCATGGCCGCCTTCAGCTCGCCCTGCCGCTGCTTCAGCGCAGCGGAAATGTCCTTGCGCGACTCCTCGGTCGGCGCTGCGGCGAGCTCGGGCGCGCTCGCCGCGATCGTCACTGCCGTCACGGAGAGCCGCAGGGAGGCGGTGACCGTCGGCAACCTGCCCCGCACGGCCTCGAAGCCCCAGAACCCGACCACGGCCGCGACGACCGTCATCAGCGCCACGAGCCCGAAGGCGAGGCCGAGGGTACGCTTGATGGACGTCGCTATGCCGAGGAAGCGGCGCTGCTTCTCCATGGCCTGCACTCCGAGTATGCGGCGGCGGCGCCGCCGCGGCGGAGAGCCGCCGCGGCGAGATCGCGGCGAGCGCTAGAGCTTGTCGACGGCCTTGAAGCTGCCGTCCGCCTGGATGATCGTCATGAACACTTGGTCGGAGCCCTGGTTGTCGCCAGGCCCGAACTGCAGCGTCATGCCGCCCAAGTCGAACTTGCCGGCCTTGTAGATGGCGTCGAGGAAGGACTTGCGCGTCGGCGCGCCTTCGACCTTTTCCAGCGCCATGATCGCCATGCGCCCGACCAGGTAGCCCTCCAGCGAGATGAAGCCAGGCTTGGCCTGCGCGTCGATCGCTTTCAGCGCAGCGTGGTAGCGCGCGACGACGGGGATCTTCGTGTCCTGCGGGAACGGCACGACCTGGCTGACGATCACGCCGTCGCCTTCGGGCCCGAGCTCGGCCGCCAGGGCGTCGGCGCCGACGAAGGAGATGTTCACGAAGGCGGACTTCATGCCGACCTGCTTGGCGAGCTTGATGAACTCGGCGCAGGGCTTGTACGGGCCGACCATGACGACGGCGTCCGGGTTGGCCTTGCGGATCTCCAGCAGCGCCGTCTTCACCGCCACGGTGTTGCGCTTGAACGTGCCCTCCGCGGCGAGCTTCATGCCGCGCTTGTCCATCGCCGCCTTGACGCCGGAGAGCCCCGCCTGGCCGAAGGAATCGTCCTGGTAGAGGATCGCGATCTTCTGCGCCTTGCGGTCCTCGGTCAGGTGCTTGATCCAGGCTTCCGTCTCCTGGCCGTAGCTGGCGCGCACGTTGATCACGTTGGCGAGCTGCGGGTTGCGCAGGAAGCCGGCCCCGGTGAAGGCGCCGATGAACGGAACCTCTTTCTGCGTCGCGATCGGCTGCGTCGCCGAGGCGGTCGGCGTCCCAACGGGGCCGATCAGCGCGAAGACCTTGGCCTGGTCGAGCAGCTCGTTGACCGCTGTCACCGACCGGTCCGGCTCGTAGCCGTCGTCCTTGGCGACGAGGTCGAGCTTGCGGCCCTTCACGCCCCCTGCCTTGTTCTGCTCCTCGAAGGCCGCGCGGATGCCCAGGTTCATGCCCTTGCCGAGCGCCGCTGCCGGGCCGTCGAAGACCGCAGCCTGGCCGAACACAACCTTGTCGCCGGAGACCCCCTGCTGGGCGCTGGCCGGCAAGGCCAGGAATGCGGCGACGGCAATAGCCGCGGCGTGCGTGCCGCTCTTCGTCCAATCCATGATGTGTCCCCCCGGTCTGGCCGCGGCGCGTTTCCCGCGCCGCTGCGTGCGCTGCTTGCTGCAACTTTAGGTTTTCGAAACCGCTTCGAGTTCCGATGACATTCTCGTGATCATGCCACGCGCGCCGCAACGCCGCAGCTTTCTTCGTCGCTAACGGCTGTTAACCCTCGGTTGTGCGCGATTGCCAGCCCCTCTTTCGCCACGAGGTCGCTGCCAGGGCACAGCAGTGGAAGCGGTCGCGCGAAAGCTGTAGACGGGCATGCGCCCTAGGGGCGAACGGCTGCACCGGCGGAGCGGCGATGACGCGTCACACATGGGTCCTTACCGAGCCCAAGAGCGGCATGGTCAACCAAGCGCTCGGCCTCGCCGAGGCGATCGGCTATCCCTGCGCGCTCAAGACCCTGCGGCCGACGGCGCCGTGGCGCTGGCTGCCGCCCGGGCTCTGGCGCGCCGGCGTGTTCGGCGTGGCGCCGGGCGAGGACGGCGCGCCGCCGCTGGCGCCGCCCTGGCCGGACCTGACGATCTCCTGCGGCCGGCGCTCCGTCGGCCCGGCGCTCGCCGTCAAGCGCGCGAGCGGCGGCCGAACGTTCGCGATCCACATCCAATACCCGCGCACGCGCATCGACCGTTTCGACGCCATCATCGCGCCGGAGCATGACGGGCTCGTCGGCCCGAACGTGCTGACCACGCGCGGGTCGGTTTCGCACGTGACGACGGCGAAGCTCGCGGACGGCGCCGCCCGCTTCGGCGCAGGCCTCGCGCACATGCCGCGCCCGCTGGTCGGCGTCCTCGTCGGCGGCCCAAACAACGTCTTCGCCTTCGACGCGCCCGATGCCGCCCTCCTGGCAAGAGACCTGGCAACGCTGGCGCGCGCGTCGGGGGCCGGGCTCGCTGTCACGGTGTCGCGCCGAACCGGCCCGGCAGCGGTCGAGGCGCTGCGCCGCGGGCTGGAGGGGCTGCCGGTCGCCTATTGGGACGGCCGGGGCGACAACCCGTATTTCGGCTACCTGGCGCTCGCCGACGCCTTCGTGGTGACCGGCGATTCCGTGAACATGGTCACCGAGGCCTGCGCCACCGGGAAGCCCGTCCACGTCGTCGC
>JAEULF010000423.1 GCA_016793965.1 Alphaproteobacteria bacterium
CGGGTCGACCCAGACGATGGACCCGCCGCCCGCGCCGATCGAGGACACGTTGACGACCGGCAGCACGAGCGGGAAGTCCCCGATCATCGTGCGCGTCGTGTACTCCGGCTCGCCGCCCTTGGAGACGGCAATGTCGGACGATGTCCCGCCCATGTCGAAGGTGATGATCTCCTGCCGGTTCGCGAGCGTCGCGATCCGGGCGGCGGCGACGACGCCTGATGCCGGGCCCGACATGACAGTGTCGATCGGGCGCTCCCTGGCGCTCTCGACCGAGAGCGAACCGCCATTGGACGCCGTGATGAACAGCGGCGCGGCAATGCCGATCTTCGTCATCCGCTGGGTCAGCAGGGCGTAATAGCTCTCGAGCAGGGGATGGATGTATGCGTTGAGGGTGGCGACGAGCGCACGCTCGTACTCCCGGATCTCCGGCCATATCTGGCTCGAGGCGCTGACGAGGACCCCCTGCAGCTGGCGGGAGATCCGCTGCGCCACGTCGATCTCCAGGGCAGGGTCGGCATAGGAGTTCAGGAGCATCACGGCGACTGCGGTGGCCTCGCTGGCGCGCAGCGCACGGCACAGCGCGGCGATCGCCGCGTCGTCAGGCGCGATCCGCGTCGTCCCGTCGGAGCCGATGCGGGCGGGGACTTCGAACACCAGGTCCCGCGGCACCAGCGGCTCCTCCTTGCCGACGCTGAAGTCGTAGGAGGAAGGCATCCGGCAGCGCGCGATCTCCAGGACGTCGCGGTTGCCGGGGCTGGTGACGAGGGCGACGCGCGCGCCGCGGCGCTGGATGATCGCGTTGACGCCCAGCGTCGTGCCGTGGACGACAAGCTCGACATCGGCGGCCTGCAGGCCAGCGCGCGCGAGGAGCGCCTGGATGCCGCGCTCGACGGCGAGCGAGGGGTCCTTCGGGACGCTCGGCTCCTTGAAGTAGGAGAGTTGGCCCGTCGCAGTGTTCGTGAGCACGAAGTCGGTGAACGTGCCGCCGACGTCGATGCCGATCCTGCAGCGTTGGGCGGTGCCGGCGCTCACGAGGGCTTTCCCGGCTTCGCTTCGTCATCGGCCAGGTAGACGGCGTTCGTCGGCAGCCAGGAGACGTGCACCTGGGAGCCCGCCGCGAACACGCCTTGGCCGTCGGCGTCGATGGCCTGCTGGTAGACGAACAGCGGCGTCTCGCGGCCCGGCACCGACACCTGATAGGCGTGATAGGTGCCGCGGAAGACGTGATCGAGGACTTGACCGATCACGTGGTCGGAGCCCTCCGGCGCGCTTCTCCCCAGGCGCATCTTCTCCGGGCGGATCGCGACGAGGGCGAAATCGTCCTGCCGCGCGCCATCAGCGACCTTGACGCGCAGGGCGAGAGAAGCGCCGCCGGCCATCGGAACCTGGATGCGGGAGAGCCCGGCTCCATCGCTCCCGGCCACCTTGCCGCGGAACAGGTTCGACGTGCCGAGGAACTCGGAGACGAACCGCGTGGTCGGCGTGGCATAGACTTCGGTCGGGCTGCCGTACTGCAGGATGCGCCCTTGGCTCATCACGGCGACCCGGTCGCTCATGGTGAGCGCTTCCTCCTGGTCATGCGTGACCAGGACCGTCGTGATGCCGAGTTGCTGCTGGATGCGGCGCAGCTCGAACTGCATCACCTCGCGCAGGTTCTTGTCGAGCGCGCCGAGCGGCTCGTCGAGCAAGAGGACGGACGGGTTCGTGACCAGCGAGCGAGCAAGGGCGACGCGCTGCTGCTGCCCGCCCGAGAGCTGGTGCGCGTAGCGGTCCTCGTAGCCCGGCAGCTGCACGAGCGACAGCGCGTCCTTGACGCGGCGCCCGATCTCGTCGCGCGGCGTCCCGGCGACCTTCAGCCCGAAGGCGACGTTCTCGCCGACGGTCATGTGCGGGAACAGGCTGTAGTTCTGGAAGACCATGCCGAGGTTGCGCTTGTTCGGCGGCAGGTCGCTGACGTCCTTGCCGCCGATCAGGACGCGGCCGGTATCCGGCGCCTCGAAGCCGGCGATGATCCGCAGCGTGGTGGTCTTGCCGCAGCCGGACGGCCCGAGGAGCGAGACGAGTAGGCCCGGCTCGATGGTCAATGACACCGGCCGCACGGCGAATACGGTACCGAACGCCTTGCTGATGCCGTCGAGGTTCAGCTCGACGGACTGACGACCGCTCGACGCGCTGAAGTTTGCCATGCGCTCGCTTTGATCCCCTGTCCCGTGGCTGCGCTTCGATCGGTGCTGCCATCTCCCCTGAACGAGTTTTCAACAGCCGAGAGAGGGGGTCAACTGGACTTTCGCCGAGAGGCGGCAGATCACCCTGGATTCTGACGATAGGAGGAGACCTTATGACGTTTTCCCTCGTGGCGCGGTGCCCACGCACCGGCATGGTCGGCGTCGCGTTGTCGTCCTCGGCGGTCGTGGTCGCCAGCCGCTGCGCTTGGTCTCGGGCGAAGGTCGGAGCGGTGGCGACGCTCCATATCACCGACCCGCGCCTGGGCAGGCTTGGTCTCGACCTGCTGGGCGCAGGCTATCCGGCGCCAGCTGTCCGCGACATGCTTGTCGCAGCGGCAGGCCAGCATGCGGACTGGAGGCAGCTCGCCATCGTCGATACCGTCGGGCGTACGGCAACCTTCACGGGCAAGCTCTGCCGCACGCACAGCGTGGCTGCCGAGGGCGAGGGCTGCGCATCTGCGTGCAACGTCGTCGCGAACGAGCGGATACCCGCGGCGATGATCGCTGGGTTCATGCGGAACCCTGGCGAGCACCTGGCGGAGCGCCTGATGCAGGCCGTCGAGGCTGGACTCGCCGCCGGCGGCGAGTTCATGGAGGAGCGCGGAGCCGGGATCCACGTGTCCGAGCAGCACGCATGGCCGATCGTCGACCTGCGGGTGGACTGGCACGATCGGCCGGTACAGGAGCTGCGCCGGATCTGGGACAACTATCGTCCCCACATGCAGAGCTACGTCGCGCGCGCCATCGACCCGAGCACCGCGCCCCCGATCAGCTTGCAGGGCGCCAAGGCGAAGGCTGGCTAGCGCCCTTCGTCCGAGCCGCGGTCCGATCCGGGTCGTCGAGCGCGACCGACGCAGTAGAGTCGGCGACCCCTCGCGGCTGTGAGGACCCGGCGCGCGCTAGAAAAAGGCGGTGCGCCTAAGCTGATGAGCAGAATAATGAATCGAGGAGATTTCTGGAAATTCTTGAGAATTTCCAGGATATGCGAGGTATGTGTCGCGCGATGAAAGCCGATAAATTTAACGGCATCAGACTGGAGTATGATAATATCAAAGAAGGAGAAAATAATTTCTTCTGGAATTGCAGGAGTCTTGCATGGAAATCCCTCCCTGGACGAAGCCCGGAATCTGGGGCGCCGTGATCGGCGCCGTCGCGATCTCGATCGTCGGGTTCAGCTGGCTTGGCTGGGTGCGCGGCAGCACGGCGGAGCAGATGGGCAAGCAGCGGGCAGATGCCGCGGTGGTCTCCGCGCTGGTTCCGCTGTGCATCGACCGCTTCAAGCAGCAGGCCGACGTGTCGGACAAGCTCAAGCAGATGAAAGCGGCTCAGTCCTGGGACCAGAGCAGCTTCATCGAGAAGGGCGGTTGGGCGAACAACCCCGGCGAAGCAAATCCCAACTCGGGGCTCGCCCGGGCATGCGCCGAAGCGCTCGGCAAGCTCACGCTCTGACGCCTGACCCGATCGGGCCGCTGGCCGCTCCGCGCCTTGCGCGCAGGGCGGCCGGGCCTCCCGGGGCCCTCAGGCGGGGCGACGTCTACTGCGCTGCAGCACGTATATGCCGCTCGCGATAATGATGGCCGCACCGGCCGCAAGGTTGGCCGAAGGCTGCTCTCCCCACAGCAGCAAGCCGAACAGGACGCTCCACAGCAGCCCGGTGTAGTCGAACGGCGCCACGCTGGCGGCCGGCGCGACGCGGTAAGCCTGAGTCATGCAGAGATGCGCCACGCCGCCGAGGACGCCGATGGCGACCAGGATGCCGGCGTGGTCGAGGCTCGGCGTGCGCCAGTCGATCGGGGCGAGCACGGCGGTTCCGGCTGCGAGCGCCATCGTGTAGTAGAACACGATGCGCGTCGTGCTGTCGGTACGGCCGAGCCGCCGTATCAACGTGATCTGCAGCGCGATCAGCCCATTGCCAAGAAGCCCGAACGCGACGGACAGCCAGTCCGCGGTCCCGGTTGGCGGAAAGATGACGAGAACCCCGGCGAAGCCGACGACAACGGCGCCCCAGGCTCTTGCGTCGGCGCGCTCGCCCAACAGAGGCCCGGCAAACGCCGTCACCCACAGCGGCACGGTGAAGGTCAGCGCGACCGCATCGGCCAGCGGCAGACGTGCGTAGCTCAGATAGACGGTGAGCATGCCGGCGATTCCGATGGCGCCCCGCAGCGCATGGCCGAGCCACCAGCCCGACTGTCCGAGCTTCGCGCCCTGGGCCAGGAACAGCGGCAGGATGGCCAGCAGAGCGAAGAAGCTGCGGCAGAACGCCACTTGCGTGACCGCATAGTGAGCGGTCATCAGCTTGACGAGCGCGCCCATGATCGAGAACAGCAGCACCGCCAGAAGGGCCCACAGGATGCCGGCTCGCGTCGACTGGACCGCGCTCATCGCAAGGGCCCGACCTGCCCGCCCGGTCGGCCGGCATCATGCGCAGCACAGGCCGGACGAAGGCGCGTCTGGGTCGTGGCGTGGCACTCGTCGCGCATCGCTCGATACTATGCTCGGCAGCTGCGCGGGTCGCCTGGCCGGGCACGCAAGGGTGCCATGATGGCTGGACGGCTCGGCCGTCCTGGCATTGCGCCGCTGCTGTCGTGACACTTGCGCGACGCTGGAACGATGCGGAGGAGACCAGCCATGGCGGCGAGCGCGATCTATGCGGACGGCATGAAGTTCACGCCCTACTGGTGGGAAGAGGCGCCGCGACCGCAGGAGGAGCCGGAGCGCGTGCCTGCCGATGCGGACGTCGCCGTCGTCGGCTCGGGTTACACAGGCTTGTCGGCGGCGCTGACCTTGGCCAAGGCGGGGCGCAAGGTGGTCGTGCTCGAGGCGGACGTGCCCGGCTGGGGCGCGAGCTCGCGCAACGGGGGCATGGTCGGCCCGGCCTTTCACCAGCTCGCCGGCGCGCGGGCGCAGTACGGGCTCGACCGCGCCAAGGAGATCCTCGCCGAAGGTCTGGCGGCGCATGACTACGTCAAGGAGGTGGTCGAGCGCGAGGACATCCGCTGCCACTACGAGCGCGTCGGCCGGTTCATGGGGGCGATGAGCCCAGCAGGCTATGACGCGATGGCGCGCGAGCTCGATGCGATTCGGAAGGTGGTGCCGTTCGACGCCGAGATGGTGCCCAAGGCCCGGCAGCGGGAGGAGATCGGCTCTGACCGCTTCGCCGGCGGCTTGGTCATCAGGCAGGACGGCGGGCTGCACCCCGCGCTCTACCATCTTGGCCTTCTTGCCGCGGCGCGCCGTGCGGGCGCGACCGTCCTGGGGAGGACGCCGGTCACCGGCATCGAGCGCGAGCGCCAGCGCACGGTGGTCAAGACTCCGCGCGGCGAGCTGTCCGCAGGTGCCGCCATCGCTGCGACCAATGGCTACACGGGAACGGTGACGCCGGCTCTTCGCCGGCGCGTCATCCCGATCCGCAGCGCGATGATCGCGACGGAGCCTCTCGCGCCGGACCTGATGGCTCGCCTGATGCCGCGGCGCCGCATGCTCGCGGACACGCGGCGGCTGCTCAACTACTTCCGTCCGTCGCCCGACGGCACGCGCGTCCTGTTCGGCGGCCGCGCGCTGCTGCACGGCGACGTGGACAGGGAGGGCAATGTCGAGCGCACGAATGCGGAGCATCTGCATCGCATGATGGTCGAAACCTTCCCGGAGCTAGCCGGCACGAGGATCACCCACTACTGGCACGGCAACGTCGCCTACACCTTCGACAAGCTGCCGCACACCGGAGAGATCGACGGCCTCTGGTACGCGATGGGCTATTGCGGCTCGGGCGTCACGCGCTCGACCTGGCTCGGGCACAAGCTCGCGCTGAAGATCATGGGCAAGCCCGAAGGCCGCTCCGTGTTCGACGCGCTGCCCTTCGAGACGCGCCCGCTCTACACGGGCAAGCCGTGGTTCCTTCCCTTCATGATCGCCAAGTACCGCCTGATGGACCGCCTGCGGCCGTGACGGCATGACCGAGGCTTCAAGCTCGATCTCTATCGCACGTTGCCGTCCGTCCGGGACATCGTGTTGATCGCGAGCGACAGGCGCCATGTGCAGCATTGGCGTCGCGACGGCGCGGAGTGGCGCGTCGCCGACCTGGTCGGCACCGCGGTGCTCTCGATCGCCGGGCTGGGCAACGACCTGCCGCTCGTCGCTCTCTATGACGGCATCGTCGATTGACGGCCGTTACCTGCGCGTCGCTGCCAGAGGCTTGGACTGGGTGGCGGCGGCCTGGCGTCGGTTGATCGCGCTGCCGTTGTCGGCGGCGATCACTTGCCCGGTCAGCGACGCGGCGGCGTCCGAGCACAGGAACATGACGGCCGCGACCATGTCCTCGGGCTCCGACCGCCGCCCGAGCGGATTCGCCTCCGCGACGACATCGGCATAGCCGGGCGGGAAGCTCACGGCCTTGCTGCCCTCGGCGAAGCCCGGCCGCACGGCGTTGACGCGGATGCCGTAGCGCCCGAGGTCGAAGGCATAGCCTTGCATCAGGTACTCGAGCGCGCGCTTCGACACGCAATAGGGCACGCCGTTGAGCCGCAGAACGTCGGCGGCCGTCGAGGTGATCATCACGATGCTGCCCTTGACGCCCTTCTCCGCCATGGCGCGGCCGAGCGCCTGCGTCAGCAGGAACGGCGCCCGGACGTTGACGCCCATGATGCGGTCCCATGTTGCCGCGTCGGTCTCCATCAGCCCTGCGAAGGGGTAGAGCCCGGCGTTGTTGATCAGGACGTCGGGGGCACCCCAGTCGTCCGTCACATGCCGCGCCAGAGCGGCGATCGATGCCTCCTGCGTCAGGTCCGTGACTTGCGACCGGAGCCGCCCGGCCGGGAGCGCAAGGTCGCGCGCGAGCGCGTCCAGCCCGGCCGCATCGACGTCGGAGAGGCACAGCGCAGCGCCTGCGTCTGCGAAAGCCCGGCTCATCGCGCGGCCGTAGACGCCGGCCGCGCCGGTGATCACCACCTTGCGGCCGTCGAAGCGCCAACGGGGAGAAGTCATGTCTCGCCCCTGCATCATGTCCCCTCCCGGCGCGCGTGCCGGGAGGGGATCGACGTCACTGCACCAGGGCCGGGCCGAACACGACGAGGTTCGGCTTGTCCTGGAAGCGGCCCGTGGCGCCGTACTTCTCCGCGATCTTCTCCCAGCGCCCGGTGTTGAGCATGAAGTCGATCGAGGTGTTCAGGAAGTTCAGCATGTCCTGGTTGCCGCGCTTGACGGCCCAGGCGATCGCCAGCGTGTTGTACGGGCTGTTCTGGAACAGGTCGGTGACGCCCGGCTGCTGGGCGGCATAGCGACGCGCTTGCCACGCGTCCTCGATGCCGATGTCGGCACGGCCGGCCGAGACCTCCATGAAGGGAGCCGTCAGGTTGCCGGTCGCCAGGATGACCGGCGTCGCCTTCGGGAAGTTCTCCTTGACGTACTCAAGGGCAGCGCCACCCTGCACGACGGCGATCTTGAGGCCTTCCTTGTTGAAGTCGGCGAGCGCCTTGAAGCGGTCGTCGCCCTTCTTCACGATCGCGCTGTAGCCGAGATAGTGGATAGGCCGCGTGAACTCCACGGCCGCCGCGCGCTGGATGGTGGCGAAGGTGCCGGCCATCGAGAAGTCGAACTGGCCGGATTGCAGGCCGGCGACGAAGTTGCCCCAGGTCGTCTCGACGAACTCGATCTCGACGCCGGCCATCTTCATCATCATCTCGACGCCTTCGACGTAGAAGCCCGTGACCTTGCCGCTGGCCGGATCCTTGATCGTTCCCGGCGGCGAAGGGATGTAGCCGATCTTGATCTTCTTCTCCTTGAGGATGCGGTCCATCATGCCCTGCGCCGACGCGGGCGCCGCAGCCGCCGCGGCGAGTCCGACTGTCACGGCGACGGCCAGCACGCCGCGAGCGAACCTGCTCCAATAGGTCATTGTCATGTGAGCCTCCTGTTTTCGTTGCCGAGGGTCTGTGGGGTCAGTATCCGAGGTCGGCGCGCACGATGTTGCGCGGCTTCTTGCCGGCGAGCAGCCGCTCGGCATTGTCGAGCACGAGATCGAGCGTGCGGTCGCCGTAGCGCTCTTCGTCGTCGGACGAGACGTGCGGCGTCATGATCATGTTCGGGGCGTCCCAGATCGGGGCGTCGGGCGGCAAAGGCTCGGGCGAGAACACGTCGAGCACCGCGCCGCGCAGCTCGCCCTTGCGGAGCTTGCGCGCGAGATGGTCGTAGTCGACGACGCCGGCGCGAGCCATGTTGATCAGCCCGGCATCCTTGCGCATGAGATCGAGCTCGGCCTTGCCCATGAGATGGCGCGTCGCCGGCGTCATCGGCGTGGTGAGCAGGACGAAGTCTGCCTTCGGCAAGAGCTTGGGCAGCGCTCTCGGCTCGTGCATCGCGTCGACGCCGGGCGCCCGCTTGCCCGTGCGGCGGATGCCGAGCACGTGCATTCCGAAGCGCTTGGCGAGCTTGGCCGCGCCGCCGCCCATGTTGCCGACGCCCACGACGAGCAGCGTCCGGCCCTCCAGGATCGAGGAGAAATGGCGCTCCCAGCGGTGCTCGCGCTGCTGGGTGGCGTAGACCGGGACGTAGTTGTTGAGCATGAGGATCGACATGAGCGCGAACTCGGCCGCCTTCTGGCCGTGCGCGCCGCGATTGTTGGCGAGCGAGACCCCTTCGGGCAGCCAGTCGAGCGGCATCAGGTGCTCGGCGCCGGCGCCTGTCAGCTGGATCAGGCGGAGGTTCGGCGCGTCGCTCGCCAGCGTGTCGCGCTTGAAGCGCCAACCGACGAGGAGGTGCGCGGTCCGCATGGCGCGGTCGTAGATGTCGAGGTCCCAGCCGACGGTCACCTTGACCCGCTTGGCGACCGCCGGGTGCCGCTTGAGCGCGGCGGCGACGCGCTCCTTCGAGAGCTGGAACACCTTGGCTTGCGTCGAGATGTTCTCGATGTGGACATGCACGGTTTTCGGCGTGGCGGCGCGCGGCTTGGGCATGGTTGCTCTCAGGCGTCGAGGACCCGGTCGAGGATCCAGTTGTCGATGGCGTGCACGAGCGGCTCGCGGTGCGAGAAGCGGCCGGCGCGGGCGAAGGGCGAGTTGAGGCCGCGCTGCTGAAGGTCGCAGGCGACGTTGTCCTCCTCGATCGTGATGTCCCAGCGCTTGTAGTAGTTGGCGGCAAGCGCCTGGAAGTCCGGCCGGTCGAGGACAGCGCGCGGGAACATGGCGCCGTGGATCAGGCGCATGCGCTGCGCGCCGAGGGGGTGCACCTCGAGGTACCAGGCGCTGTCGATCGTGCAGCCGAGATAGGTGGAGGGATAGACCAGCGGCGCCGTCGTGCCCGCGGCGGTCTCCGGCGTGAGCGACGCCAGCTTGGGAAAGCCCGCGTCGCCCTGCAGCAGCGCCATGCTCCCCTCGTGCTTCGCGAAGGTGCTGACGTACTGTCCTTGCGTCTCCTGCACCCAGTAGCCGGACGAGCGCGCGGACGCGTACTTGTGGATCGTGTTCCGGTGCACGGTGCCGATGTGGTAGGCCTCCTTCGCGTTCTCCACGAAGGTCTTCCAGTTGCAGCCGACCTCGTAGGTCACCCGGCGCGTGCACACCATGTCATCGAACGCGTACGGCGCGAGCGTGCGCGGCAGGTCGCCGAGATAGCCGGCCAGGCTCTCGGCCGCGGGATCGAAGTTCACGAACATGAACCCGCCCCAGGTCTCGAGTCGCACGGGCAGCAGGCCGTGCGTCCGGGGGTCGAAGCCGCGCGTCGCGTCCATGTCAGGGGCGCCGAGGAGCGCGCCGTCGAGTCCGTAGGCCCAGCTGTGATAGGGGCACTTGAAGGCGCGGCAATTGCCCTCGCCTTCGGCGACGATCGAGCCGCGGTGCCGGCAGCTGTTCGAGAAGGCGCGCACCTGCCCGTCATGGCCGCGCACGACGACGAGCGGCACGCCGGCGAACTCCAGCGTGAAGAAGTCGCCGGGCTCGGGGACGCGGTCGGACCGGCCGATGAAGTTCCAGATCTTGCGGAAGATCCGCTCCACCTCGCGCCGATAGAACGCTTCGGAGGTGTAGCACCAGGGGGGCAGCGTCTCGGCGTCGAGCAACGGCCTGCGCACGCCCTCGTAGTGCCGCGGCGCGAACAGGTCATCGGGCGGCGCCAGGCTCGGCGACAGGTCATGCGGCATCGCTGGACTCCCGGAGCTGCAGGCGCCGCAGGAAGTCAACCGTGCGCGGGTTGCGCGGCGCGGCAAAGAACGACTTTGCCGGCGCCAGCTCGACGACCTGGCCGGCGTCCATCATCATCACCCGGTCGCCGACGTCGCGCGCGAACTGCATCTCGTGGGTGACGATCACCATCGTCAGGCCCTTGTGCGCCAGCCCCTTCATGACGGCAAGGACCTCGCCGACGAGCTCCGGGTCGAGCGCCGAGGTCGGCTCGTCGAACAGGATCGCCTTCGGCTGCATCGCGAGCGCGCGCGCGATCGCGGCGCGCTGCTGCTGGCCGCCGGAGAGCGTGCTCGGATAGGCATCGACCTTGTCGGACAGGCCGACGCGGTCGAGCAGCGCGGCGGCGCGCTCGGCTGCCTCGCCGGGCGGCTCGCGCTTGACCACGATCGGGCCCTCGACGACGTTCTCCAGCACGGTCTTGTGCGGGAACAGGTTGAACTGCTGGAAGACCATCGCGACCTGCGAGCGCAGCCGGCTGACGTTCGACTCCTTGTCGCGGACGCGCTTGCCGCCCGGCGCCAGGCGCCAGCCCATCGGCTCGCCGTCGATCGCGATCTCGCCCGCGTCGTGCTCCTCCAGGAAGTTGATGCAGCGCAGCAGCGTCGACTTGCCCGAGCCCGACGGGCCGACGATGACGAAGACCTCGCCCTTGGCGATCTCCACGTCGATGCCGCGCAGCACGTGATTCTTGCCGAAATGCTTGTGCAGCCCGGAGATGCGGATCATGAGCGGGCCTTCAGGTAGCGCTCGAGCCGCTGCGAGAGCCAGATGATCGGGTAGATGATGACGAAGAACGCCACGGCGAGCGTCGTGTAGATCTCGAGCGGCCGGTAGGTGTTGTTGATCAGGTTCTGCGCCTCGTGCAGCAGCTCGTAGACGGCGAGGACCGATCCGAGCGTCGTCAGCTTCATCAAGGTGGCGATCTCGTTGATGAAGGGCGGGATCATCCGGCGCACCGCCTGCGGCAGGATGATCCGGCGCATCATCTGGCCGTAGCCCATGCCGATCGACTTGGCCGCGTCCCACTGCCCGCGGTCGATCGAAGCGATGCCGGCACGGAAGATCTCGGCGAAGTAGGCGGCGGTGTGCAGCCCGAGGCCGACAGAGACGGACAGGATCGGCCCCATCTGGAAGCCGGTGAGGATCGGCAGCGCGTAGTAGAGCCAGACGAGCTGGACGAGCACCGGCGTGGCGCGGAACGCCTCGACGTAGACGGCGGCAGGGACGCGCATCGCACCGGAGCGGCTCGACCGCATGAGCCCGAGCAGCAGGCCGAGCACCAGGCCGATCAAGAGCGAGCCGGCCGTCAGCTGCGCCGTGATGCCGGCGCCGCGGACGAAGACCTGTCGATACTCCCAGACGACGTTGAAGTGCCAGACGTAGCTTTGGCCCATGTCCCTCCGTTCCCACGGCTCGCGCCCGGACCTTGCCGCCGGTCCTGTGGCGTCGTGCCGACTCCCCCCGGACTCATGCCGCTCGCGTCTTTAGTCGGCGGCCTCCTTGATCGGATCGTAGACGGCGCTGGTCGCGCGGTCGCCGAGCACGCGGTCCACGATCCAGTTGTCGATGGCGTGCACCAGCGGCTCCAGGTGCGACAGCCGGCCCGGCACCGCCATCGGGCTCGACAGGCCGCGCTGCTGCAGCTCGGAGATCACGTTGTCCTCGGGGATCGAGACGTCCCAGCGCTTGTAGTAGCGCTGGATCACGTCCCCGAAATCGGAACGCTCGGCGGTGGACCTTGGGAAAGCCGATCCGACGATCAGCCGCGTGCGCGCCGCGGAGATCGGGTGCAGCTCGAGCCACCACATGCAGTCATAGGTCGCGCAGAACATCGTGCTCGGATAGATGAGCGGGTAGAAGCTGCCCTTGCGCGCTGCGCCGTCGAGGCTCGCGATGTAGGGGAAGCCCGTCTCGCCGGCCAGCAGAGCCCGGCTCCCCTCGTGCTCCTTGTAGAGCGCCACGTACTGGCCGCGCGTCGGCAGCGGACCGGAGGGCGGGCCCTTCTGGCGCTGCAAGGTCGATTTGTGCACGTAGGGAACGTGATAGGACTCCATCGCGTTCTCGACGTAGACCTTCCAGTTGCAGGCCAGGTCGTAGACCTTGCGGCGCACGGTGACGAAGCCGTCCATGCCGTGCGAGGCCAGCATCGGCGGCAGATCGCCGAGGAACGCCGAGAGCGGCTCGGCGTCCCGGTCGAAGTTGATGAACATGAAGCCGGCCCATGTCTCCAGCCGCACCGGCACGAGGCCGTAATCCTTGCGGTCGAAGTCGCGGGTCTTGTCCATGTCCGGCGTGCCGATCAGCGTGCCGTCGAGGTCGTAGGCCCAGCTGTGATAGGGGCACTTGAAGGCGCGGCAGTTGCCCTCGCCCTCCGCGATGATCGAGCCGCGGTGGCGGCAGCTGTTGGAGAAGGCGCGCACCTGCCCGTCCTTGCCGCGCGCGACGATCAAGGGCACGCCGACGAAGTCGAAGGCGAAGAAGTCGCCCGGGTTCGGGATGCGGTCGGCGCGGCCGATGAAGTTCCACACCTTCATGAACAGGCGCTCGACCTCGACGCGGAAGAACGCCTCGGACGTGTAGCACCAGGGCGGCATGGTCTCGGCGTCGAGGAACGGCCGCCGCATGCCGGCGTAGTGGTGCGGCGACAGGAAGTCCGCCGGGGCGGTATCGGGTGCCGTTGGCGCCGATGTGACGCATTGCATCGGTGGCCTCCCGAGCGCGATGCGCTCAAGCGTTGCTGCAGCGCAGAAGACGCATCAGTACAGCACCGCCTGCCGAACCTGCCAAGCAAATAGTGAACGACAGTTCACGATCGTCGCTGCGGAGCGGCGGGCTCGTCAGGGGCGACGCGCCGCAGGGGCTCCTGCCACCCCTCGATCCGGCGGCGCAGGAAGTCGGCGATCCCGCCCGGGAAGAACATGATCACGGCAAGCAGCAGGATGCCGAAGCCGAACTCCTGCACTTCCTGCAGGCCGCGCAGCGCTTCTTGCAGCCATACCAGCGACACCGCTCCGATCACAGCACCCCACAAGGTGCCGACGCCGCCGACGAACACCATGCAGAACTGGATCACGATCTGGAACAAGTTGAACTGCTCGGGCACAACAGCGCCGACGACGCAGGCGAACAGGCTGCCGGCCACGCCGGCATAGAGCGCGCTGACGACGTAGGCGTAGGTCTTGTACCGCGTCAGGTCGATCGTCAGGGCGGCCGCTGCGTGCTCGCTTTCCCTGATCGCGACGAAGGCCCGACCGATGCGCGAGCGCAGCATGTTCCACGCGAGCGCCACGAAGCCGATCGTGACCGCAAGGCTGACGTAGTAGAGCCCGGTCGATGCGCTCTTCGTGAGGGGCGCAAAGTCCACCGGCTTCAGGACGATGCCGGACGTGCCGTGCGTCAGGCCGTCCCAATGCACGAAGACCCAGACCGCGAACTGCGCGAAAGCGATGGTGGCGAGCGCGAGGTAGAGGCCGCGCAGGCGCAGCGCCGGCAGCGCGATCAGGAAGCCCGTGAGGGCCGCGATCACGGCGCCAGCCGGCATTGCCAGCCAGAACGGCATACCGGCGTCGAGCCGAAGCAGGCCCGTCGCATAGGCGCCGACGCCGAACATCGCTCCGTTCGCGAAGGCGAGCTGCCCGGCGAATCCCAGCACGATGTTCAGCCCGATCGCGAGCAGGATGTAGATCAGCGCGAGGTTCGCGGCGTAGACCTGGTAGGGGTTCGCCACCATCGGCACGACGGCGAAAGCCAAGGCCCCGAGCGCGACGACGACAGGGCGGCGGAGGAGCGCGATGCGGAGCATGGCGCTCAGACCTCGCGCCGGCCGCGCTCGCCGAACAGGCCGGTCGGGCGCACCAGGAGCATGATCATGATGATCACGAACGCGGCGACCTCCTGGGCGCTCGATGCCACGTAGCCGCCGGCCAGGGACTCGCAGATGCCGACGAGGAAGCCTCCGACGATGGCGCCGGGCATGTTCCCGAGGCCGCCCAGGATCGTGGCGGCGAAGGCCTTGAGCAGGAGGCCGAGCCCGATGTCCGGGGTGAGCTGGGTGAGGGGCGCCATGAGGACAGCGGCCACGGTGGCGAGCGCCGCGCTGACGGCCCATGTCGACGCATAGACGCGCTCGACGCGGATCCCGACAAGATAGGCGGCGCGCGGGCTCTCGGCCGTCGCCTGCATGGTCTTGCCGGCGCGCGTGAATCGGAAGAACAGCGTCAGCAACGCCATGCAGAAGAGCGCGCCGGCGAGCACGACGAGCTGCTGCGGGAAGACGGCGATCCCCCAGGCTTCCACCGGCGCAGGATCGGCGATCGGCGGGAAGGGCACGAACTCTCCCTGACCGCCCCACAGGAAGCGGCCGATGCCCTTGAGCACGAACGAGAAGGCGACCGTCGCCACCACCATGGCGATCGGCGGCGCGTTGATCAGCGTGCGGTAGACTGCGCGATCGGTCATCAGGCCGATGGCGCCGCCGGCGACGACGGCGATCAGCAGCGACGGGATGTACGGTACGCCCCAGAGCACGTGCAGGCTGAAAGCGATGAAGCCGCCGACCATGAAAAGCTCGCCATGCGAGAAGTTGATGTGGCTGGTCGTGCGGTAGCAGATGACGAGGCCGACGGCGACGAGGGCATAGAGCGCGCCGCTGGTGATGCCGGATGACAGCAGATAGGCGAGCAGCACGGTCGGCCCTCCTCGCGTCGCGGTGTTCCGGAAGCTCGGACCCGCGCGGCGGAGCAGGCGCCGCGCGGGTCCTTCGTCAGTCGTGGCGGAAGGCGAAGGTCAGCGGGTCGGCGTGGTCTTGCCGACGCCGCTCACCCGGCCGTTCGCCAGGGCGAAGATGCCGAGGGTCTTGTGGCACTGATGGTCCTGCGGCGTGCACTTCAGAGGACCAGCGTAGGAGTCCGTCTGCATCTCCAGCGTCGACATCACTTCCATGATGCGCGCCCGGGTCAGGTCCTTGCCCGCGCGCTTCAGCGCCTCCACGGCGAACTGGCCGGCCGACAGGCCGAACATGTGGTAGAGGTTGAAGCGGTCGCCGAAGCGCTTCTCGATCTTCTCCTTCCACTGCGCCATCTTTGGGTCGTCGACGCCGTATCCCGGCGCGGCGACGACGCGCATGGTCTTGACCGCGTTCTCGCCGCCGGCGCCCTTGGCAATCTGGTCGAGCTCCACCAGCGGCGAACCTCCCACGGTGAGCGGCTGGAAGCCGACCTTCATGGCGTCTCGGACATAGGGCACCGCTGCCTTGGGGAAGGTCAGGAGGATGACCGCGTCCGGGTTGAGCGCCTTGAGCTTGAGGGCGATCGGCGTGGCGTCGGACGGCTCCACCGCGATCTCCTCGATCGCCGCGGGCGTGACCTTCTTCGACGCGAAGGCCTGCTTGAGCGGCTCTATGCGGGCCTTGCCCCAGGCGTCGTTCTGCCAGACGATGGCGATCTTGCTCTTCTTTTCGTCGAGAGCGTACTGCAGCATGCCGTAGACCTCGCTCCAGGCCGTCGACATCGACGAGTAGATGTGCGGGTCGGTCGGCTCGGTGAGCGAGTCGGCAGTCGACGCCACGATGACCCAGGGGATCTTGGCGGCCAGGACTTCAGGCTTCTGGGCGATGGCGGCGTTGCTGCAGCCGCCGCCGACGATCATGAAGGGCTGATGCTCGTGGATCAGCTTCTTGACGGCGCCGACGCCCTTGGCGGGCAGGCACTCGTCGTCCTCCTTCACGTAGACGATCTTGCGGCCGTGGATGCCGCCCGCGGC
>JAEULF010000321.1 GCA_016793965.1 Alphaproteobacteria bacterium
GGTCCCGGCGCGGCACCGCCTTTCCGGCCGATCGGCCCGGCCACGTCGACCAGATCGATGAAGGACCGCCCGGCGCGCAAGTGCACGAGCCCGAGATCCGGCCGCCGCCGCTCGACCGTGCAGCCGAGGCCGTCGCGGTAGAACGCGATCAGCCGCTCGATGTCGCGCGCGCGCACGACCACGTGGTCGAGACCGAGCAGCGCGAAGGACGGCGCCTCGGCCATCGCCGCTAGTTGAAGCCGAGCAGCTGCTTGGGCAGCCACGTCACCGTCTCCGGCCAGAACCAGATGATCGCCAACGTCACCACCTGGCAGGCGATGAAGGGGATCATGCCCCAGTACATGTGCTGGATCGTGATCTCCGGCGGAGCGATGGCGCGCAGGTAGAAGATCGCCGGCGCCATGGGCGGCGTCAGGTAGCTCGTCTGGATCATGATGAGGAACAGGATGCAGAACCAGACGAGGTCGATGCCGAGCGCCTGCAGGATCGGCGCGAAGATCGGGACCAGGATCAGCGTGATCGAGACCCAGTCGAGCACGAAGCCGGCGAGGAAGGCGAGGAACAGCACCAGAGCCAGGACCTCGTGGCCGCTCAGCTTCGCGGCACCGACGAGCTGATGCGTCAGCGCCACGCCGCCCGCGCCGACGAACACGACGGTGAGCAGGCTGCCGGCCATCAGGATCAGCATGATCATCGCGGTGATGCGCACGGACTTCATCAGCGAATCGTGCAGCACCTTCAGCGTCAGGCCGCCGTACCCCGCAGCCAGGATCACCGAGCCCGCGGCGCCGAGCGCCGCCGCCTCGGTGGGCGCGGCGAGGCCGGCGAAGAGCGAGCCCAGCACCGCGATGATCATGGCCATCGGCGGCACGAGCGCCTTCATCGTGATGCGGAGCTTCTCGGCCAGCGTCGGGTCGTCGGGCGACGGCGGCGCCACCGGCCCGATCGACGGGTCGATCAAGCTGCGGCCGAGGATGTAGGCGATGTACACGCCCGCCAGGATCAGACCCGGGAAGACCATGCCGATGAGCAGGTCGCCGACCGGCACGTTGGCGAGCGGGCCCATCACCACGACGACGACGGAGGGCGGGATGATGGTGCCGAGCGACCCGCCGGCGGCGATGACGCCGCTGATCAGCGGCTTGTGGTAGCCGTACTTGAGCATCACCGGGATCGCGAGCAGCCCGACCACCGTCTCGGTGGCGCCGATGACGCCGGTCGAGGCGGCGAAGATCACGCACATGACGATGGTGCCGAGCGCGAGGCCGCCGGGCACGCGCCGAGTCCATAGATGCACCGCCTCGAACAGCCTCTCGGCGATGCCCGACCGCTCCAGCATCGTGCCCATGAAGACGAAGAGCGGCACGGCGGCGAGCACGAAATTGGTCGCCACGTCCTCGGCCTTCTCGCGCAGCGAGAAGACGAAGGCGCTGCCGAACACGATGTAGCCGAAGATCATCGCCGTCGCCATCATGGCGAAGGCGACGCGGAAGCCGATGAAGATCGTGAAGATCAGGACCGGCAGGATGGCGAGCGCGAGGTAGTCGCTCATGCCGTGGGCTCCGCGGCCTTGCCGGCCTTGAGCTTGCGGACGTTGCGCAGGATCTCGGCGACGACCTGCAGGGCGAGCAGGACGAAGCTGACCCAGAGGATGGCGCGCATCGGCCATGCCGGCGGGTTCCAGGCCGAGGCGCCGGTCCCCTCCTTGCTCTTGATCGTGACGGCCACCCAGTCGCCGAGCGCCCAGGCGAGCCAGGCGAGCATCGGCAGCGTGAAGCAGGCATAGCCGATGATCTCGATCGCCGCCTGCGTGCGCGGCCCGAAGCGGTCGTAGAACATCTCGACGCGGATGTGGCTGCTCGTCAGCAGCGCATAGGCCGCGGCGAGCAGGAAGTTGGCGCCCATCAGCATGCCGCTGAGCTCGAAGGCCCAGATGGTCGGCGCGCCGAACAGGTAGCGCGCGAAGACCTCGTAGCAGGTGGAGAGGATCAGCGGCACGAGCAGCCAGGCGCCGACGATGCCGCCCCAGATGGCGGGCTTGTCGAGGCAGGAGAGGATGAGGCGCATGAAGTGTCTCTATGCTCGTCGTCGCGCCGGCACTAGCGCCGGCGCGGATGCTGCGGTCGATCGGCGCGGTCGCGCGCCGCGGCAGCTCGGGGCAAGGCTGGCCGGCTAGGCGCTGCTCGTGGCCTCAGCCGCGCCTAGGCCGGCGCGCGCCAGGGGACGCTATGCCCCAGCGAGCGCGCCGGGAAGGGCGCGGCCGCGCAGCCGCGTCCTTCCCGGGCCGTCCTACTTGCCGGCGACGTTGCGGTACTTCTCCGCGCCCTTCCACAGCGTTTCGAACTCGTCCTGGCTCTTCAGCACCTTGGCGAACCAGGGGTTCTTCGCCGCCTGCTCGTCGGCCCACTTGCGCGCGACTTTGCGCACGGCCTGCTGTGTCTCCAGGCTGAGCTCGGTCACCTCGTTGCCCTGCTTCTTATAGAAGTCGAGCGCCTTGGCGTCCTCGTGACCGACCTTGGTCCAGGTATCGAAGGTGGTGAGCCTGGCAGCGATCTCGACGAGCTTCTTGTCCTTGTCGGAGACCTTCGCCCAAGCTTCCTTGTTGATAACGATCTCGAACGGCGCCGTCGGCTGGTGCACGCCCGGGATGATCACGTACTTCGCGACTTTGTGGAAGCCCATGGAAATGTTCTCCCACAATGTCCCCCACTCGGTGGCATCGATCACGCCGCGCTCCAGCGCGGTGTAGACCTCTCCGCCCGGGGTCGTCACCGGCGCGGCGCCGAGGTCCTTCGCCATGTCGAGCCACGCGCCGGCGGTGCGCAGCTTCAAGCCCTTCAGGTCGTCGAGCGTGCGCACCGGCTTGCGGCTGTGCAGGAACGCCTCCGCCGTGCGGATGAAGGCGACCGTCGAGTAGACGCCGAACTTCTCGTCGCGGTACTGGCGCTGCAGCTCCAGCCCGCCGCCCTCGTAGATCCAGTGCAGCATGCGCTCGGTGTCCATGCTGCCGGCGTAGCCGCCGAACAGCACGGTCGTGGTGTCGGCGCCCCAGTCGTAGCCGATCCAGGTGTGGCCGATCTCGGCGATGCCGTTCTTCACAGTCTCCGGCACCTTCAAGGCGTTGCCGAGCGCGCCGCCCGGGAAGACCTGGATCTCGATGCGGCCGTCGGTGAGCTGTGCCACGGTGGCGGCGAAGGCCTTGGAGCCGTTCTCCATGAGAGGCCCGCCGCCCCAGCCGGTAGCCATCTTCCACTTGGTCTGCGCCTCGGCCGCGCCGCCGGCGAGCGCCAGCACGGCCGCCGCGGCGCCGATCTTCAGAGCTGTCACGACACGCATGCGCTTTCTCTCCCTTGGTCCCGTTGATTACGCCGTAGGACGAGCATCCGCTGACCCGCGTCCGCTTGAGCCGCGCCTCGCAGGAGGTCGCGCCGCCCTGCCCCGCAACATCACTGACGTGGCGATGATATGTCAGTTTCCGCGCGTCGCACAACTCGCGTCGTACGGGAGCAAGCAATCGATAGAGCGCGCCGCGCTCCTGACATTGCAGCGGTGCGGATGACGATGGCCACGCCGGCAAACGTCAAGGATAGCCTTCCCGCTTCGGGAACGCGCGCAGCGAGGAGAGCGACGATGGCACAGGCAACCGACGACATGATGCAGGGCTGGGCGGCATGGAAGCATTTCGTGACGCTGCCGACATTTCCGGTGAAGGCGTCGAGCACGGCGCTGGTCATCATCGACATGACCTACCAGCAGGCCGCGCGGCACTACGGCGTGTGCAAGCGCCTGATCGACGAGGGCTACGGCAACGAGCTTGGCTATTACCTCGATCGCATCGAGACCGTCGTCGTGCCGAACCTGAAGCGCCTGATCGCCGCCTGCCGCCAGGTCGGCACGCCGATCTTCTGGACGCGCTGCGCCAGCCTGCGCGGCGACGGCGCCGACCAGACTTGGCGGCACCGCTCCTTCGGCCTCGCCACCTCCGTCGATTCGAAGGACGCGCAGATCCTCGAGGAGATCGCGCCCGGCCGGAACGACGTCCTGCTGACCAAGACCGGGTCCAGCTTCTTCAATTCGACGCCGGCCGAGCACTACTTCCGCAACATGAAGATCGACACGCTGGTGATCACCGGCATCTTCACCAATAGCTGCTGCGAGGGCGCCTGCCGCGACGCCGGCGACCGCGACTTCCGCGTGCTGCTGGCCGAGGATGCCAACGCCGCCATGAGCCCGGTCGGCCACAAGAAGGCGATCGACTACCTCGATGGCAACTTCTGCCACGTCCGCTCCACCGACCGCGTGATCGAGCTGCTCAAGGGCGCGCCGGGGAACTGCTGAGGCGGTGGACGCGCCGCCCGTCGCTCACCCCAGCCGCGCCCCGTCGCGGTTCAGCACGTCGCGCAGCGCGTGGCCGGCGATGGCGCGCGGCGCGATCCGGTCCGCGACCGCGATCGATGCCGCGTGGCCGATCGCGTGGCCGTAGGAGAAGCACTGCGCCGTCACACGCGCGGACGCCATCGCCTCGTGCTCGGCCGCCAGGCAGCGCCCGGCGACGAGCAGGCCCTCGCCGCGCTCGGGCACGAAG
>JAEULF010000011.1 GCA_016793965.1 Alphaproteobacteria bacterium
CGGCCGACAGCTTGCGCACGTGGTCGGTCACGGACGTGCCGGCGCGCGCAACAGAATTCGAGATGAAGTTTGCGGGAGCGGCAGAGAACAGCGCCACCATGGTCAGCTCCTCCTGAGCTTCAAGCGAGCTTCATGCCCACCACTCTCAACATATCGGAGAAATGCCGCGATCGCAACTTGCCAAGATGGTAAGCTGTCCGTTACTGCTGCACCTTCGAAGGTTAACGCGCGGTGCCCGGACCCTTGCCGCTTCCGCTGGTTGGCCGACGCGGCGACGCGCAACGGGATGCAGGCTGTCGGGGAGCGATCCGATGCGGCAAACCTTGCCCCGCCCGCCGCTTTGCGACGCCGCTCTATGTTGACGGCGAGTGGCCGGGCTTCCATTCTTCGAGGGCAACCGGATTACCTCGGGAACCGTAGGTGGGGTTTATGAGCGACGCTGGAGCCAACAAAGGCGCGGCCAAGGACGCCAAGCCTGAGGCCGCCAAGGACGCCGCGCCGCGCGATGCAGGCGCCGTGCCCGGCATCGTCGGCGTGTTCCTCAACCGCGAGGTGATCGTCGACCATTTCAAGACCGTCGCCGCCGCGATCAATGGATCGGAGCAGATCAAGCTGCTCATGGGCGAGGGGCGCGCTTGCGTGGTGACAAAGCGCAAGACTGGCTTCACGCGCCAGCTCTTGATGGGGCCCCTGGACGCGGCGCCCTACGAGTACGACACGAAGGACTGGGAGATCGCGACGCAGAAGTTCGACCATCTGCCCGATCTCATGGTCAAGCGCGGCTCTTCGCTGTACATCGTGGTCGGCGAGGACAGCGGCCTCTTGGCGGGCGTCGCCCAAACGCTCTATCGCCACAGCCAGCCGCTCTCGCCAGAGGACGTCCGGCACATCCATGACGCGGCGCGGCACGACCTCAAGATGGGCGACGTCGTCATCTACAGGCGCAGCGGCTACTCGCCAGACAATCCCGGGGGCGTTTTCGACTTGGTCTATTCCCTCGGCGCGCCGGTCGCCCAGGCGGCCTCTGCCGAGCAGTCCGCACCAGCTGGCCAGGCGCCGTCTGCCGGATCGTGAGGGCCGCTGGTGACGTCGCCTGCTGGCGATTGCGCCCTTGACCGTCGCCGCCGCTGCCTGTAATGACGCGCCTTCCGATTTCAGCCCCGATCGTCGGCGCCCGCTGCGCTTGATCGCGGGCGGCCAGCCTGGAGCCGTGCGATGCGAGTGACGAGTTCGCTCAAGACGAAGAAGATCCGCGACCGCAACTGCCGCGTCGTGCGGCGCCGCGGGCGCGTTTACGTCATCAACAAGAAGAACCCGCGCTTCAAGGCTCGGCAGGGCTGAGCCGCGGCGCAGGAGCGCTCGGCCGCTCCGCGACAGGACGATGGAAGGCCCCGCTCCGCGGGGCCTTTGTCGTTCGGCGCCAGCCGCTTGCCAGCCGCGTGCCGCCCGGCCATACCAGGCGATGCAACGGCCGACCGGTGCTCGGACGGCCGGCGGCGAGCAGGGAGCGGGAGCGCCATGGTGCTGATGCCGGAGCCCGACCGGGCGGTGATCGCCCGCCGCTTCGAGATCGCCAAGGCGCTGCGCCGCATCCTGCCGCATGACCATGTCATCGTCGATGAGGCCGCGCTGCGCGCTTACGAGTGCGACGCCCTCTCGGCCTATCGTCAACTGCCGCTGGTCGTGGCGCTGCCGAGCGGCACGGAGCAGGTGGCCCGGATTCTGCGACTCTGCGACGCCGAGGGCGTCAAGGTCGTGCCGCGCGGCGCCGGCACCTCGCTCTCCGGCGGTGCGCTGCCGCTGGCCGACGGGATCGTCCTCGGCATGGCCAAGTTCAACCGCATCCTCGACATCGACCTGGACAACCGCTGCGCCGTCGTCCAGCCGGGGGTGACCAATCTCGGCGTCACGCGCGCGGTCGAGCATGCCGGCTTCTATTACGCGCCGGACCCGTCCAGCCAGGTCGCCTGCACGATCGGCGGCAACGTCGCCGAGAACTCGGGCGGCGTGCACTGCCTGAAGTACGGCATGACCACGAACAACGTGCTCGGCGTCGAGATGGTGCTGATGTCCGGCGAGGTGATCCGGCTCGGCGGCAAGCACTTGGATGCCGGAGGCTACGACCTGCTTGGGATCATGGTGGGGTCGGAGGGGCTGCTCGGCGTCGTCACCGAGGTTACGGTGCGCCTGCTGCGCAAGCCCTCGACCGCCCGCGCCGTCCTGGTCGGCTTCCCGACGCTCGAGGGCGGCGGCTCCTGCGTCGCCGACGTCATCGCCGCCGGCATCATCCCCGGCGGCATGGAGATGATGGACCGCAAGGCGATCAACGCGGCCGAGGATTTCGTCGGCGCGGGCTACCCGCGCGACGTCGAATCGCTGCTCATCGTCGAGCTCGACGGGCCGGCGGCCGAGGTCGACCACCTGATCGGGCGGGTCGACGCCATCGCGCGCCGGAACGGCGCCACCTATGCCCGCGTCAGCCAGAGCGAGGAGGAGCGGGCGCTGTTCTGGGCCGGTCGAAAGGCGGCGTTCCCGGCGGTCGGGCGCATCTCTCCGGACTACATCTGCATGGACGGCACGATCCCGAAGAAGCGCCTGCCTGAGGTGCTGCGCCGGATCCAGGCGATGGAGGCGGAGTTCGGCCTGCGCTGCGCCAACGTGTTCCATGCCGGCGACGGGAATCTGCACCCGCTCATCCTGTTCGATGCCAACCAGCCCGGCGAGTTCGAGCGCGCCGAGCGCTTCGGCGCAGCGATCCTGACGCTCTGCGTCGAGGTCGGCGGCGTGCTCACGGGCGAGCACGGCGTCGGCATCGAGAAGCGCGACCTGATGGGCACGATGTTCAGCCAGACGGACCTCGACCAGCAGCTCCGGCTCAAATGCGCCTTCGATCCCAACGGCCGGATGAACCCGGGCAAGGTCTTCCCGACGCTGCACCGCTGCGCCGACATGGGCGCGATGCACGTGGCGCGCGGCCAGCTGCCCTTCCCCGACCTCCCGCGGTTCTGATCCCGT
>JAEULF010000022.1 GCA_016793965.1 Alphaproteobacteria bacterium
GGTCGCCACGAGCCGCGCGCCGCGTTGCTTGAGAGCCCAGCCTTGCGCCGCGATGCCGATCAGGGCCAGTCCGCCGACCACGAGCGACAGGGCCGCCATGTCGGGCAGCACGCGCGGGCCGAAACCCGCCAGCCGCTGGTAGATGAGCGTCGGCAGGGTCGCGTACTTGGCCGGGATGCCGAGCAGCGCCGGTATCCCGAAATTGCCGAGGGCCGACACGAAGGTGAGCGCCGCAGCGGCGGCGATGGCGGGTGCCAGCAGGGGCAGGACGACGCGGCAGAGGACCGCGAGCGGACCGGCGCCGGCGACCTGGGCTGCCTCGACCTGTACCGGGGAGAGCAGCCGCAGCCCCGCGCGCAGGGCCAGGAAGGCGAGGGGCGCGTGCTGCACGCCGAGCAGCAGGATGATGCCCTCCCTGCCGTAGAGGGGGTTGGGGGTGCCGAGCGGCGGCGCGAGCCCGAGCGGGACGAGCACGGGGCTCGCGGGGCCGAACGCCTTGAGCCAGGCGAGCGCCGTCACTTGCGGCGGAATCATCATCGGCAGCACGAAGCAGAAGACGAGCGCCGCCTTGCCGCGGATGTCGGTCATCGCGACCAAGAGCGCCATGGCGCCGCCGAGGAGCAGCGCCATGGCGGTTCCGCCGATGCTCGTCTCCAGGCTGCCGATGGTGGCGCGCCAGGCCGCACGCGAGCCGAGCGCTCCCAGCGCCGCGGCCGGATCCCAGCGCCCGCCCGGCGCCATGCCTTCGAGCACGAGGCGGGCGAGGGGCAGGAGCGAGACCGCGGAGACGAACAGCAGGAGGATGATGAAGGTCGCGCGCGCTGAATCGAGGCGAAGGGTCATGCGCGTGAGAACCGCGGCCGTGCCTGCCCGGACGGCGGATCCCGCCCGGGCAGGCAGCATCGGCGGATGGGCTCAGCCGCCGAAGAGGTCGGCAAAGGACTTCTTGTTCGCCTCGTCGTTCTTCAGGATGGCCGGGATGTCGGCGTTCAGCACCTTGATCGCCGACAGCGCAGGGAAGCCCGGCGGCCCGGAGACCTTCTCGTGCGCGGGGAGCATGCCCTGGTTCGCGGCGAGGCGCTGCCCGTCCTCGGACAGCAGGAAGGCGACGAACGCCTTGGCGGCCGCCGGGTTCTTCGCCGTCTTCAGGATCGCGACCGGCTCCGTCACGGCGGTGACGCCGTCGGTCGGGAACACGAAGCCGATGGGGGCGCCCTTCTGCGCCTCGGAGATCGCCATGAAGTCGACGAGGATGCCGAACATCTTCTCGCCGTCGGCGACGGACTTGCGCACCGCGCCGTTGGCCGCGAGCTTCTTGAAGAAGTCCATGCCGATGCCTGGCTGCATCGCCAAGACGCCCATGTGGATCGCCGCTGCGCCCGAATAGAGCGGGCTCGGCAGGGACACCAGGTTCTTGGCTTCGGGCTTCAGCAGGTCGGCCCAGGTCTGCGGCACGAAGCTCGCCTTCTTGTTGTAGACGATGCCCGTGGTGATCAGCTTCGTGCCGAAATAGGTGCGGTCCTTGTCGTAGCTCGCGGGACTGAGGCCGGCGACCGGCGCATCCGGGAACGCGAGGAGCCGGCCTTCGGCCTTGAGAGCCTCCATCGTCATCGCGTCCGCGATGAAGATCAGGTCGGGCTGCGGCGCGCCGGCGGCGATCTCGGTCCTGAGCTTGTTCATCACCTCGGTCGTGCCGGACCTGAACAGCTCGACCTTCACGCCGGGATGCTTGGCATTGAAGGCGGTGACCGTCTCCGCCGCCATCTTCTCAGGCTGCGAGGTGTAAAGGAGGAGGCTGCCGGAGACGCCCTGCGCCTGCGCCTGGAAGGGAAGGGTCGCGACGGCTGCCACGGCCGCGATGAAGCTGCGTCGGATCATGTCATGCAATCCTCGGTTGGGTACCGGCTGCCGAAGCGGCATCCGGTGGAATGCGGGACGCGACCATTGCCACGCCCAGGTGACGGTTCGGTGACGTCGTCAGGCCAATGCCGGAGCTATGCCGCGCCGTCGCCGGCGTCAAGCATCGTGGCCGGCCGGCGCAGCGCCTGCCCGCTCTCCCGGGCGATCCCATGGGATCGGCGCGGCGGGCCATGGTCGTGCCGCTATCGACGCGTGCCGCTGCTCAAGGCATCCGCCGGAGCATGCGGTCGGGCCCCCGTCACCCGGTCGCCGCCGCTCCGGCGACGATCGGCCGGTCATCGCGGCGGGGTCGCCTCGGGGGCCGCGGCGCATCGCGGTACGCCGCGGCGCTCGGCAATGGCCTCGGCCTCGTCCACAGCCGCCATGAGCGCCCGGGCGGCCGCCTGCGGCGAGAAGGCGGCGGCGAGGCGGTCGCGCAGCTGGGCGCCCAGCGCGACGCGCGCGCCGGCGTCGGCCAGCAGGCGGTCGAGCGAGGCCGCATAGGCGGCAGGGTCGGCGGCCGACTGCTCTTCACCTACATAAGCGGCGACGTCCGATGCGCCGCCGGCGCAGGTCACGACAGGCACGCCCGCATCCATCGCGATCGCGGCCGTGAAGCCGCCGCCGCGGCGGAACGGATTGACGCAGATGTCGCACATGCGCAGCAGCGCCGGCAGGTCTTCCTCGAAGGCGAGCGCGCGGACGCGGTCGGTCCAGAGCTCTCCCAGCCGCTCGCGCGCCAGACGATGCTCTGCCGGCCCGACCAGGAGCCAGTCGAACGTCGGATGCCGCCGCATGGCTGCGGCCATGATGTCGAGAAAGGGCGCCGTCATGTCCTCGTCGAGGCGATAGCCGACGGTGACGCCGAGGACGCGATCCGCGCCGATGCCCGCCGCGGAACGGTCGATCGAGCGCCGCGGCGCCGGTATGTCGAGCCCGGTGCGGAACGGGCGATAGCGCTCGACGAGCGCTGGATCGAGGCCGGTCGCGGCGACGGCCGCCGCGCAGTCGGCGATCGGGTGCGTGCACAGGTGGATGTCGGCGCTGTTGACGTGGACGAGATCCATGAAGGGCAAGTGCACGATCGGGACATGGTCGAACAGCAACTCTGTCGCGAGGTCGAAGCTGTTGTGCACGGCGATCACCGCGCGCGGCGACCAGGCAGCGATGCCGGACGCCCATCGCCGAACGGCCGCAACGTCGCTCGGACCAGGCGGCCGGTAGGCGATCTCCACCGTGGTGCCGTCGAGCGCGAGGGCATGCGCCGCGGCGTCGGTCGTGGAGGCATGGCGCTCGGCGCGGAAGGAGCTCAGATGCCCGTACGGCACCGGCGGCGCCGGCAACTGGCCGCAGTCGCTGACGAACAGCCGCACTCTCACCCCAGGGAAGGCTAGCGACAGGTGGCGGGCCGTGCTCAGCACCAGCCGTGCCCCGGAATCCCGCTGCGGGTCGACGAGCGCCGCTGCGAGCAGGGCGATGCGGTCCGCGCGGCGGGCAACCGGCGGCACCGGGCCGGCGACGTCCAGCTGATGGGCGCGGGCGCGGGCGAGCAGGCGTGCCGCGGTCCGGTGATAGGCGCCTGGGCGCCGCACGTTGCGCATCGACACGTCGTAATGGTTGATCGCGAGGACAGCGTGGCTTGCCGCCGGCTCGACCGCGTCGAACAGGGGCTCGAGGTCCTCCGGGTAGCCGTCCTCGAGCCCGAGCGCCACGAGCACCCAGTGCGCATGGAGCCGAAGCAGCGGCGCCATAGCGCCATCACGGATCAGGTGCCGCAGCGCGACGACGCCGGCATCGCCCGAGCCCTCGCTCGTCGCGGCGACCGCAAGCAGCAGCGCCAGGAACAAGAGCGATCGACCGGGCTCGACGGCGAGCCCGGTCGCCGGAGCGATGGCATGCCAGTCCGCCGGGTCGGCAAGCGCCGCGCCGGCGATCCTGGCCACGGCATCGACGAGCGGCGCGGCGATGCGCGGCGCCGCGACTGCGTCTCCGGCGTCCCGGATGTGCCGCAGCAGCGGCGCGGCGGCGGCGCAGCCCGCCAGGTCGCCTGACCCGGGAGCGAGAGCCATGTCGCGCAGGAGCTTTCCCAAGATCCGCGCTCGCCCCGTCCGGCGACGCGCCAGAATGCTGTCCAACGCCTGGATCAGGTGCGCCGACCAGCCGCACCGCTCGAGCCCCTCGCCAAGGCGTGCCTGAGCCCGCTCGAACGCGCCCTGCGCCGCATCGCAGCCTGCGAGCTTCAGCCACAGCTCCGAGCGGCTGGGCTCGACGGCGAGCAGCCGCTGCAGCGTCTCCGACGCCGCGGCGAAATCGGCGCGCGCAAACTCGGCAGCAGCCAGGATCTCCAAGCCCGCGGCATGATCGGGACGCAGCCCGAGCGCCGTCCGGCAGGCCGTGATCGCCTCCTCCTGTCGGCCGGCGCGCGCTAGAGCGAGCGCCCGGAAGGCGGCAATGTCGGGGTTCTCAGGCTCGGCGCGGTCCGCTTCGGCGAGGGCCGCGAGCGCGGCGTCGAAAGCGCCGGCCTGCAGCGCCGCCCGCGCCAGCCCCAAGCAACGCTCGGCCTCCGGACTTGCGACGTTCAGCTTGAGCGTCGTTGCGGGCGATGCGCCGGCGGCGCGCTGCGAGAAGGCGGTCAGGCTCGGCCCGCGGCCGGCGGCGCGACCACCCCGTCCCGCAAGTCCGCGCTGCTCTCGCGCCCGGAAGCAGCACGTCCCCTGGCCGAGGCAGCGAAGGCTCGCCCGCGCTCGGCTTCCGAGCGGATCGCGGCGACGCCCTCGGGTCGCCCCGCCCACGATGCGCCATGTTCGGCGGCCGCCGCAGCGGTCGCTGTCGTACGCATGCCGCCACCTCAGGATTCGGGGCCACCCGCGGGCTCTTCCCGGATCGGCTTCGTCAGCTCCGTCCATGCTAGCCATCGGTGACCTCGGCAGCAATTGCTCGCGCGAGCACCCCGCGACCAGCGAGCCGCCGGCTAGCCTCCTTCCGGCCCGATGCTCTCCGCAAGGAACGACTGCAGCACCGCGACCCAGTCGGGCCGGGCATAGATGAGGCCCTCGTTGTGGCCGCCCGCGAGCGCCAGGAAGCGCTTGGGCGGCGGGGCGGCGCCGAACAACGATTCCCCATGGCTGAACGGGACGATCTCGTCCGCCGGGCTGTGGGCGACCAGGACAGGGACCTTCAAGCGCGGCATGCGCGCACGGTTGTCGTAGCGCGTGCGAGCCAGCAACCTGACGGGGAGGAACCAATAGACCTGCGCCCCGAGATCCGGGACCGATGTGAAGGTCGAGGCGAGCACGAGCGCGCCCACCTTGCGCTCCGTGGCGAGCCAGGAGGCGGCGCCGCCGCCCAGCGACTCCCCGACGACGACAATACGGTCGGCCTGCACGCCGCGAACCTCGACAAGGTGCCGCCAGGCGGCCGCCGCATCCAGGTAGGTCCCCGCCTCGGACGGGGCGCCGCTGCTCCGGCCATAGCCGCGATAGTCGATCGCGAGGGCGCCGTAGCCGAGCTGCGCGGCCATCGACAGGTAGCCGATCCGGTGCGAGATGTTTCCTGCGTTGCCGTGCAGCAGCAGGAGCGCGCCCCGCTGCCCTTGGCCGGACGCCGGCGCCGGCGTCCACCAGCCGTGCAGAGTCTCGCCGTCCTCCGTCGCCAGCCGCACGTCCTCATAGGCGAGGCCGGCGGCGGCCGGCGTGGCGACCTGCGCCCGCCCGGCATCAGGGAAGAAAACCAGCCGATCCTGCACGGCATAGACGAATGCCAGCAATGCGCCATAACCGAGGACCAGCACGACGACCAGCGTCAGCACGGCGCGCCGCATCGTGTGTCGGCGGCCGGCGGTCCGGCGCGCTCAGTCCTCGCCCGCAGCGGGCACGGGCGCTGGAGCTGCGGCCTCGGTGTGCGACTTGTGCAGCCCGGCGATCAGCGTGAACACCGTCGGCACCACGAACAGGGTGAAGAAGGTCCCGACGGTCATGCCGCCGACGATGACCAGGCCGATCTGCTGGCGGCTCTCGGCGCCCGCGCCGGTGGCGAAGGCGAGCGGCACGGCGCCGAGCACCATGGCGCCCGTGGTCATCAGGATCGGCCGCAGGCGCAGCACAGCCGCCTCCATGGCCGCCTCCTTCACGCCGAGCCCCTGGTCGCGCAGCTGGTTGGCGAATGCCACGATCAGGATGCCGTGCTTGGTGATCAGCCCGATCAGCGTCACCATGCCGATCTGGCTGTAGACGTTCAGCGTGCCGCCGAACTGCCAGAGCATGAGCAGCGCGCCGGCGATCGACAGCGGCACCGACATCATGATGATGAACGGGTCCGCCCAGCTCTCGAACTGCGCCGCCAGCACGAGGAAGATGAACAGCAGCGCCAGCAGGAAGACGAAGATCAGGCTCGACCCCGTCTGCTTGAACTCGCGCGACTGGCCGTTGTAGTCGAGGTTCGTCCCGGCGGGCAGGACCCGCAGCGCTGCCGCCTCGATCAGCGCCAGCGCCTCGCCGAGCGACGAGCCCGGCGCCACCGAGGCGTCGATGGTGACCGCGCGCATCTGGTTGAAGCGGTAGAGCTCCTTCGGCGCGATCGTCTCGCGGATGGTGACCAGGTTGGAGAGCTGGACCATCTGTCCGCCGTTGCCGCGCACGTAGATCTCGCTGAGCATGTCCGGCGTGCGGCGGTCGAAGTCCGCGACCTGCACCAGCACGTCGTACTGCTTGTCGTTCATCGAGAAGCGCGTGACCTGGCGGCTGCCGAGCAGGCTCTCGAGCGTGCGCCCGATGGTCTCGATGTCGAC
>JAEULF010000036.1 GCA_016793965.1 Alphaproteobacteria bacterium
GCGTCGAACTCCTTGTTCGACCAGTTCGACTCGTTCCAGGCCGCGCCCGAGCGGTAGGCGAGGCCGAGAACCATGGTGCCCAGCGGGCGGTGCGCCCAGGTCGTGAAGCCGAACGGCACCTTCGTCCAGACGCCCCAGTACTGGGTGGACGGCATGACGTTCATCTTCACGCGGATGCCCGCGTCCTTCCACTGCTCGACCATGGTCTCGACGGCGAGCTTCTCCCAGTCCGGCTGCGGGCGCAGCGCGATCTCGACGTCGATGCCGTTGGGGTGGCCGGCCTCCGCGAGCAGCGCCTTGGCCTTGGCGACGTCACGCTTCATGAAGCCGACATTGGCGTACTCGGGATGGGCGGGCGCGACATGGTGATGCTCGCCGGGCTTGCCGAGGCCGCGATAGGCCGCCTTGAGCACCGCTTCCGTGTCGATCGCGAGGCGCAGCGCCTGGCGCACCCGCTTGTCGTCGAAGGGCTTGACCGGATGGACGCGGGCGACGGCCGTGTATCCGGAGTCGACAGAGTTGACCTGGACGTGCGGCAGCCGCTCCACGGTCGGCAGGGTCGCGATCGCGCCCTGGTAGATCATGTCGACCTGCTTGGATGCGAGGGCTCCGACCTGCGTCGCGGCATCGTCGCCGAGATCGATGATCTCGAAGCGGTCGATGTGAGCGCCGCCGCCCCAGTGCCCGCCCTTGCGCGCCACGAACAGCGAGCGCTTGCCGACCTCGTGCTCGACCAGCTCGAACGCCCCGGTGCCGTTGCTGCCGACGCCGAACTTGCCGTTCTCCTGCGGGTCGAGCATCAGCAGCGGGTAATGGAAGAGGGCCTCCGGGATCGACAGGTTGGGGATCTTGCCGTTGATGCGCACCGTGAAGTCGTCGACTTTCTGGAGCGCGCTGGCGTCCCAAAGCTTGGTCGACTTCTTGGCATTCCCCTTGTCGTCCTTCTCGCCGGTCTCGAACTCGTCGAGGATGAAGCCCTTGAGCAGGCCAACCGTCGAAGAACCCGTCTTCGCGTCGAGCACACGGTTGAGGTTCCAGATCGCATGATCAGCGGTGAACTGCTGTCCCTTGCGCCACTTCACGTCCTTGCGCAGCCGCAGCGTCCAGCTCTTCAGGTCCGGCGTCGCCTCCCATTTCTCGACGAGGCTCGGGCGGGTGACGTTGTCGATGCCGGTAAAGGTCAGGTAGTCGACGACCTGCCGCGCGCTGTTGGCGCTCTCGATCCAGGAGTAGGTGTGCGGGCTCGACAGGTCCTGGACCCGCATGCCCAGGCGGATCGTGCCGCCCTTCCTCGGCGCGCTCTGGGCCAGGGCCGGCACCGGCAGGCCGGCCATGGAGTAGGCGCTGGCGGCGCCGACGCCGAGCAGCGTCGCGACGCGCAGGAACTCGCGGCGGTCGAGCTTGCCATCGGCGAACTCGCGGCCGGCGCGCTCGATGATCGGATGCAGCTTGTCTGACATCGTTGCCTCTCCCTGTTGAACCTTAGGTTTGCCGCGGCATCAGGCGCCGCGCCGTTGTTTCGTGCAGACTAGTCCAGCCGAGACGATGGCCACAAGTCGCGCCGCTGGCGACATTCTGCGTCGCATCCGGACCAGCCGCTGGGCGCGTCGCTGCTCAGGCTGGAATCATCCGTTCCGGCGATCGCGCCGTCCGCGGGCGCGCCATAGTGCCGCAATGGGCTTGCTCGACCCGGGTCCGTCGTCGTCCACTGGCGTCGCCATGACTGCTGCCATCCCGCCCGCCATCCCCGCGATCGATGTCGCAGCGCTGTTCGGCCCGGCATCGCGCGAGCGCGACGCCGCCGACCGCGCCATCCTGGACGCTGCGTCCGCCTCCGGCTTCATGACGGTCGGCGGGATGCCGGCGTCCGTACCGCACGGTGCCGCGGCTCGCGCGGCGCTGCTGCGCGTGTTCGCCCTCGATGAGCCGGCCCGGCATGCGCTGCTGCGCCAGAAATTCGCGCCCGAGCGCCCGAACGTCTATCGCGGCTGGTTCCCGCTGCAGCACGGCACGGCGACCTACAAGGAAGGCATCGACATGGGGCCGGACGTCGCCCATGCCGGACTGGGCCTGGACCCCGCCGACCCGCTCACCGAGCCGACGCCGCTGCCGCCTGAGGCCGCGCTGCCTGGCTGGCGCGCCGCCGTCGCCGCGTACTATCGCGGAATGGAAGAGCTCGGCCGCATGCTCATGCGCGCGGTGGCGCGCGGCACCGGTTTGCCGGAGACGTTCTTCGATCCCTATTTCGCCGGCGGTATCTCGACCCTGCGGTTGATCCGCTATCCCGTGCGCACGGATGCTTCGCTCGCGGGCGCCGACCCGGACGCCGTGACGATCGCGCATGAAGGCGCGCGGCGCACGCTGATCGGCGCGCCGCATGTCGATTCGGGCTTCGTGACGCTGCTCGCCCAGGACGGCGTCGGCGGGCTGCAGGCGCGCGGCCGCGACGGCGGCGCCTGGCTCGACGTGCCGCCGGCCGAGGGCACGCTCGCCGTCAACTTCGGCGGGCTGCTCGAGCGCTGGACCGGCGGGCGCATCCGCGCGACCGAGCACCGCGTCGTCAGCCCGGGCATCGAGCGCTTCTCGATCCCGTTCTTCTACGAGCCGCGCGTGGACGCTGCGATCGCGCCGCTGCCGCTGCCGGGCGCCGCACGTTTCGAGCCCTTCCTCTACGGCGACCACCTCTGGGCGGCGATGATGCGGTTCGTCGAGTTCCAGGGCCTGGAGGCCAAGCGCCCGCCGCGCGGCGGCGCGAGGAGCGCGGCATGAGGCTGGCCGATCGTTGCTCCGTCATCCCGGGCGCGCATCGCGCGACCTCAGGCGCGCTGAGCGCGACCTCAGGCGCGCTGAGCGCGCCGGGGGACGCAGGGTGTCCGGCGCGACGCTCGCACCTGGGTCCCGGCTCTCCGCTTCGCTTCGGCCGGGATGACGATTCGTGAGCGACCGCCAACACACTCGAACGAGGAACGAAGGATCCCCAGCATGAGATCGCATGCGCGCGTCGTCGTGATCGGCGGCGGAGTTGTCGGCTGCAGCGTCCTGTATCACCTCGCCAAGGCAGGCTGGCGCGACATCATGCTGCTCGAGCGGCTCGAGCTGACATCGGGCTCGACCTGGCATGCCGCCGGCGGCTTCCACACGCTGAACGGCGACCCCAACGTCGCCAAGCTGCAGGGCTACACGGCCAAGCTCTACAAGGAGATCGAGGCGCTCTCCGAGCAGTCCTGCGGCGTCCACTGGACCGGCGGCATCATGCTGGCGGGCACGCCCGAGCGCATGGACTTCCTGAAGATCGCCCATGCCCGCGGCCGCTACCTCGGCATGGAGACGGAGATCATCAGCGTCGCCGAGGCGAAGAAGCTCCTGCCGATCCTCGAGGAGAAGCACTTCATCGCGGCGATGTACGATCCGCATGAGGGCCATCTCGACCCGGCCGGCACGACGCAGGCTTATGCCAAGGCGGCGCGCAAGCTCGGCGCGGAGATCCACCGCCAGACCCGCGTCACCGCGCTGAACCCGCAGCCCGACGGCGGCTGGGAGGTGGTGACGGAGAAGGGCACGGTGAAGGCCGAGCACGTGGTGAACTGCGGCGGTCTCTGGGCGCGCGAGGTCGGCCGGATGGTCGGGCTCGAGCTGCCGGTGCTGGCGATGGAGCACCACTACATCGTCAGCGAGGAGATGCCGGAGGTCGTCGCCATCAACCAGGCGACGGGCAAGGAGGTGCTGCACGTCATCGACTTCGAGGCCGAAGTGTACCTGCGCCAGGAAGGCAAGGGCATGCTGCTCGGCACATACGAGCGCAAGGGCGTGCCGTGGTCGGAGCAGTCGACGCCGTGGGAGTTCGGGCCGGAGCTGCTGCAGGAGGACCTCGACCGCATCGCGCCGTCGCTGGAGATGGGCTTCAAGCATTTCCCGGCGATCGGGCGCGCCGGCATCAAGCGCGTGGTGAACGGCCCCTTCACCTTCACCCCGGACGGCAACCCGCTGGTCGGCCCGGTGCGGGGCCTCTCCAACTATTGGCTCGCCTGCGGCGTCATGGCCGGTTTCAGCCAAGGCGGCGGCGTCGGGCTGGCGCTCGCCAACTGGATGACCGAAGGCGACCCGGGCTTCGACGTCTGGGGCATGGACATCGCGCGCTACGGCGACTGGACCACCATGGCCTACACCAACGCCAAGGTGCGCGAGAACTACTCCCGCCGGTTCCGCATCCGCTTCCCGAACGAGGAGCTGCCCGCGGCGCGCCCGCTGCGCACGGTGCCGGTGCACGACAGGGTGGTCGAGGCCAACGCCGTGCTCGGCGCCTATTACGGGCTGGAGCATCCGCTGTGGTACTCGCCGAAGGGCGACAAGGCCGAGGAGACGGTGACCTATCGCCGCTCCAATGCGTTCGCGCATGTCGGCGCGGAGTGCCGCGGCGTGCGCGACCGCGTCGGCATGGCCGAGATCTCGACCTACGGGCGGTTCGATGTGTCCGGCCGCGACGCCGCTGCGTTCCTCGATCGCGTGCTCGCCAACCGGCTGCCGGAGGAGGGCCGGCTGGCGCTGGCGCCGATGTTGAACGAGAAGGGCCGGCTGATCGGCGACTTCACCGTCGGGCGGCTGGCGCGCGACCGCTTCTTCGTCATCGGCACCCAGGCGGCGGAGACCTACTACCAGCGCTGGTTCGACAGGCAGCGCGGCGCGCTCTCCGTCGAGGTGCGCTCGCTCCTGAGCGCGCTCAACGGCATCACGATCGCGGGACCGCGCTCGCGCGAGGTGCTGGCCCGCCTGGTCCGCGACGACGTCTCGAACGCCGCCTTCCCCTTCCTGTCGATCCGCCGGATGTCGGTCGGCATGGTGCCGTGCACGGTGAGCCGCGTCAGCTTCACCGGCGAGCTCGGCTACGAGCTCTGGTGCGCGCCGGACATGCAAAGGGCGCTGTGGGACGCGATCATGGAGGCCGGTGGCGACCTCGGCATCGGCCTGTTCGGCGCCCAGGCTCTCAACAGCATGCGGCTGGAGAAGGGATTCGGCTCCTGGGCGCGCGAGTACCGGCCGATCTACGGTGCCGAGGAGGCGCGGCTCGGGCGGTTCGTGCGGCTGGAGAAGGGCGCCTTCATCGGCCGCGACGCGGCGGCGGCCGAGCGCAAGGCGGGCGGCGAGCGGCGCCTGGTGCTGCTCGCGGTCGACTCGCCCGACGCCGATGCCTTCGGCGACGAGCCGATCTGGCATGACGGCAAGGTGGTCGGCTGGGTCACCTCGGGCGGCTACGGACACACCGTGTCCAAGTCGCTGGCGCTGGGCTACGTGCCGCGCGCCGTCGCCGAGGCGGCGTCGGGCCTCGCGATCGAGATGCTGGGCGAGCGGCGACCCGCCAAGATTCTCAAGGACCCGCCGCACGATCCCAAGGGGACGCGGATGCGGAGCTGAGGGACGTTCCGTCGCTTGCCATCCCTCGAGACGCGCCCTGCGGGCGCTCCTCGGGATGAGGACCGCGATGCGGCACCGTCCTCACCCTGAGGAGGCCGCGCAGCGGCCGTCTCGAAGGATGGAAAGCGACGGAACGCGTTGCGACGCCGTCAGGAGGAACGAATGGCCGAGGTCTTCAAGGACGCGCGCAAGCGCGCTTATCTCAATCCCGCGGGCGCCGACAAGCCGCTGAAGAGCCCGATCCCGCTCTCGACGCTCAAGGCCGCGCGCGCCTACCGCAAGCGGCGCGTCGTCGAGCAACTGCAACAGCACGACTGCGCGGCGATCCTGCTCTACGACCCCGTCAACATCCACTACGCGCTCGACGTCACCAACATGCAGCTGTGGATGACGCACAACGCGTCGCACTACGCCATGGTCTGCGCCGACGGCCACGCCATCGACTTCGAGTACCGGGGCTCGGAGCACCTGGCCAAGGGCTTCGAGACCATCGACGAGATCCGCCCGGCGACGACCTGGTTCTACTTCTCGGCCGGCAGCCGCATCGAGGAGCGGCTGAAGAAGTGGGCCGACGAGGTCGCCGACGTGGTGCGCGCGCATGGCGGCGGCAACAAGCGGCTGGCGGTCGACAAGATGGAGCCCTTGGGCGTCGACGCGTTGCGCGTGCGCGGGCTCACGATCGTCGAGGGCCAGGAGCTGACCGAGCACGCGCGCTGCATCAAGAGCGCGGAGGAGATCCAGCTCATGCGCTGGACGATCCGGGTCTGCGAGGCCGGCATGGCGCGCATGTACGAGCTCTCGGAGCCCGGTCGCACCGAGCAGGAGATCTGGGCCGAGCTGCATCACGAGAACATCCGCTCGGGCGGCGAGTGGGTGGAGACGCGCATCCTCGCCGCCGGCCCGCGCACCAATCCCTGGTTCCAGGAGGCATCGGACTATGTCTGCCAGGCGGGCGACATGCTCGCCTTCGACACCGACCTGATCGGGCCGTACGGCTATTGCGCCGACCTCTCGCGCTCCTGGACGATCGGGCACACGCGCATGTCGAACGCGCAGCGCGACCTCTACATGGCGGCGCGCGAGCAGATCGATGCCAACCTGTCGCTGCTCAAGGCCGGGGTGAGCTTCGCGGACTTCAACGAGCGCAGCTGGCGCATCCCCGAGAAGTACCAGCCCTGCCGCTACTCCGTCGTGCTGCACGGCGTCGGCATGGCCGACGAGTGGCCGTCGGTGCCGCTGCATCCCGACTTCGCGCGGGCATATCCCGGTACCTTCGAGGAGAACATGGTGGTCTGCGTCGAGAGCCTGATCGGCGAGGCCGGCGGGCGCGAATGCGTCAAGCTGGAGACGCAGGTGCTGATCACGAAGTCAGGCGCCGAGCGCCTGGACAGCTTCCCCTGGGAGGAGGGGTGAGATGTCGAGCCGGCCCCCGACAAGAGGTCGGGGGCGGGGCTTCCCGTCATGCCCGCTCGCGCCCTGGCGCCGCCTGTCGCAATCGGCATAATCGCCGTCGCGCCGGGGCCAAGGGCGGGACGGCCCGGCGCTCTACAGTCCCGACAACGGCGCCTGGCAAGGCGCGATCAAGGACATCGGACATGGCAGACGACGGCGATATCGTCCTGTCGGAGCTTCCCGACGGCGACCTCGTCAAGCAGATGCATGACGACCTCTATGACGGTCTCAAGGACGAGATCGAGGAGGGCGTGCGCATCCTGCTGAAGCGCGGCTGGACGCCCTATCGCACCCTGACCGAGGCGCTGGTCGAGGGCATGCGCATCGTCGGCGAGGACTTCCGCGACGGCATCCTCTTCGTCCCCGAGGTTCTCCTGTCGGCGAACGCCATGAAGGCCGGCATGGCGATCCTGCGCCCGCTGCTTGTCGAGACCGGCGCGCCGCGCATCGGCAAGATGGTCATCGGCACCGTCAAGGGCGACATCCACGACATCGGCAAGAACCTGGTGTCGATGATGCTGGAGGGCGCCGGTTTCGAGGTGATCGACTTGGGCATCAACAACGGCGTCGAGAAGTACCTGGCGGCGATCGAGGAGCACAAGCCGGACATCATCGGCATGTCGGCGCTGCTGACGACCACGATGCCCTACATGAAGGTCGTGATCGACACGCTGAAGGAGAAGGGCATCCGCGACGACCTCGTCGTCCTGGTCGGCGGCGCGCCGCTGAACGAGGAGTTCGCGCGCTCGGTCGGCGCCGACGCCTATTGCCGCGACGCCGCGGTCGCGGTGGAGACGGCCAAGGAGTTCATGATGCGCAAGCACAACCAGCGGGCGGCGGTCCGGGCCTGAGCGCATGGCCGCGCCCGCGCGTCCCGCCGGATCGCCGCCAGGAGCGCCGCTGCGAACGTCGCCGCCAGGCGTGCCGCCGCGCCGCCAGCTCGTGCTCGCCTGCGGGGCGCTCGCGCGCGAGGTGATGGCCGTCCTCGAGGCGAACGGGCTCGGCCATGTCGCGGTGCGCTGCCTGCCGGCGTCGCTGCACAACGATCCCAAGGCGATCCCCGGCGCGGTGCGCGCCGCGGTCCGGGAGTCGCGCGCGGCGTTCGACGACATCCTGGTCGGCTACGCCGACTGCGGTACCGGCGGTCAGCTCGACGCGCTGCTCCAGGAGGAGGGGCTGGAGCGCCTGCCCGGCGCCCATTGCTACGCCTTCTATGCCGGCGTCGACGCGTTCGCGGCGCGGGCGGAGGCCGACATGCGCGCCTTCTTCCTGACGGACTTCCTGGCGCGCCAGTTCGAGACCTTGGTGATCGAGGGACTTGGCCTCGATCGCCACCCCGAGCTGCGCGATGCCTATTTCGGCCACTACGAGACGATCGTCTACCTTGCCCAGACGGACGACGCCGCCCTGACGGCGAAGGCGCAGGACGCGGCTCGGCGCCTTGGCCTCGCCTTCGAGCGCCGCTTCGTCGGGCTGGGCGACCTCGCGCCGGCGATCCGGTCCTTCGCCGCCCCGGCGGCCACGGCACCACTCCTAGGAGCGCGTTGATGAGCGGCGATTTCGGCAAGGCTGAGTCCGGACGCGGCGACCGGCGCGCGCGCCGCAAGGCGGAGCAGAGCCACGGCGTGCCCCAGCCGCCCTGGGCGCCGATCAGGAACCCGATGCCGCCGCTCGCGCTGCTGGACGAGGAGGGTCTGCGGCGCATCGACGACACCTCGCTGCGCGTCATCGAGGAGCTCGGCGTCGAGTTCCTGCACGAGGGCGCGCTCGACGCCTTCGCCCGGGCGGGCGCCCAGGTCGATCGGGCGACGAGCCTGGTGCGCATGGAGCGCGCGATGGTGCGCGAGCTGGTGGGGAAGGCGCCGCGCCGGTTCAAGCTGCACGCGCGCAATCCCGAGCGGACCCTGACGCTCGGCGACAACACGATCAACATCGGCCCCGTGGGCAGCCCGCCCAACTGCTCCGACCTCGACCGCGGCCGCCGGCCCGGCGCCTTCGCGGACCAGGTCAACCTCATCAAGCTGCACCAGGCGCTGACCTGCGTGCACCATTCCGGCGGCACGCCGGTCGAGGCGCTCGACCTGCCGCCGGAGTCGCGCCATCTCGACCTCTACCGCGCGCATTCGATCTACTCCGACCGCGCCTTCATGGCGCGCTCGATCGGCCGCGACCGCGTCCTCGACGCGATCGAGATCGCGGCTCTGGCGCGCGGCATCTCGAAGGAGCGACTCGACGCCGAGCCGACCCTGATGACCGTGCTCAACGTCAACTCGCCGCGCCGCGTCGACAAGGAGCTGCTGACCGGCATGATGGCGATGATCGAGCACGGTCAGGCGGTCTGCGTGACGCCCTTCACCCTGGCCGGCGCCATGAGCCCGGTGACCATCGCCGGCGCGCTGGCGCAGCAGTCGGCCGAGGCGCTCGCCGTGATCGCGCTGATGCAGATCCTGCGCCCGGGCACGCCGGCGATGTTCGGCGGCTTCACCTCCAACGTCGACATGAAGTCCGGCGCGCCCGCCTTCGGCACGCCGGAGTACGTGCGCGCGACCATCATCGGCGGCCAGATCGCCAGGCGCTGGGGGCTGCCGTACCGGTCGAGCAACGTCAACGCGTCCAACTGCGTCGACGCCCAGGCGACCTACGAATCCGCCATGTCGATCTGGGCCTGCGTGCTCGCGCACGCGCATTTCGTGCACCATGGGACCGGCTGGCTGGAGGGCGGGCTGGTGGCGTCGTTCGAGAAGTCGGTCGTCGACGCGGAGATGCTGCACGGCATGCGCGCCTGGCTGGAGCCGTTGGACCTCTCGGACGACGCCCTGGCCTTCGACGCGCTCAAGGAGGTGCCGCCCGGCGGCCACTTCTTCGGCGCTGCCCACACCATGGCGCGCTACGAGACGGCCTTCTACCGGCCGCTGATCTCGGACTGGCGCAACTTCCAGTCCTGGGTCGAGGCGGGCTCGCAGACCGCCACCCAGCGCGCCAACGCCACCTGGAAGAAGCTGCTGGAGAGCTACGTCGAGCCGCCGATGGACC
>JAEULF010000069.1 GCA_016793965.1 Alphaproteobacteria bacterium
TCGCGACGCGCAGGACCGCGTCCTGCGCAGCGCCCTGCTGCAGCGGTGCGCCGGCCTGGGCAGCAGCGGGCATGGCGGCCGTGCTCACTCCCATTCGAGCGCTCCCTTCTTCCACTCGTACACGAACCCCACCGTCAGCACCCCGAGGAACACCATCATCGACCAGAAGCCGAAGGTCCCGATGTCGCCGAGCACGACGGCCCAGGGAAACAGGAAGGCGACCTCGAGGTCGAAGATGATGAAGAGGATGGACACGAGGTAGAAGCGCACGTCGAACCGCGTGCGCGCGTCGTCGAACGCCTCGAAGCCGCACTCGTAGGCCGACACCTTCTCGCTGTCCGGCCGCTGCGGCGCGATGACATAGGACGCGAGGACCATGACGCCCGACAGGCCGAGCGCGATCACCAGGAAGATCAGGATCGGCAGGTACTGGCCGAGCAGCGCGTCCATGGCGGGACTCCCGTGCCGCGACCCGGCAGGCGCCGGGCGCGAAGTCAGCCGGACTATAGGGAGTTCAACGCGGTGCGAAAACGGAAAAATGGCAGGAAAGAGGCGTCGCCACGCCGCCCGCTTGCAGTGCGGAATCCTGCGGATTCGGTATCGTGGCGAGGCGCGCGGGCGCCCCTCGATAGGCGCGGTGGCGAGAGTGACGGGACTTGAACCCGCGACCTTCGGCGTGACAGGCCGACGCTCTAACCAACTGAGCTACACCCCCGCGGCGCGGACGGGCTGGATATCGTGATGGCTCAACTCATGTCAAGGACGAAGGCCCGGCAATGCGCCGCTCCCGGACGTGCGGTCGGCGCGGGTGCCAGGCGCCCGGCGCATGGTTGACGGGCATTCGCACCGGAGGCACCAGGGTCCCATGCACGGCGCGCGCTTCATCGGCTCCGAGATCTATCGGCAATCGCGGTACGGCAGCCGGCATCCGCTATCGATCCCGCGCATCTCGACCGTCATGGACCTGTGCCGGGCGCTCGGCTGGCTGAGCGACGAGAGCTATATCGACAGCCCGCGCGCCGACGTGGACGCGCTCGCGCGCTTCCATGACCGCGAGTACCTCGCCGCGCTCCGCCGCGCGGAAGCCGAAGGCGCGCTGCCGCCCGACCTGCGCGCGCGCTTCAACATCGGCGCCAACGGCAACCCGATCTTTCCGGAGGTCTTCACGCGGCCGGCGACCGCCGTCGGCGCCGGCCAGCTCGCCGCCAGGATGCTGGCCGAGGGCGAAGCAGCCATCATCTACTCGCCGGCCGGCGGGACGCATCACGGCCGGCCGAGCCAGGCGAGCGGATTCTGCTACTTGAACGAGCCGGTGCTGACGATCCTGGCGCTGCTTGATCGCGGCGTCGGCCGGGTGCTCTACGTCGATATCGACGCCCACCACGCCGACGGCGTCCAGGATGCGCTCTCGGCCGATCCCCGGGTGCTGCTGGTCTCCGTCCATGAGGACGGTCGATGGCCTTACAGCGGCGCGGCAGAGGATCGCGGCGGCGGCGGCATGCGCAACCTGCCCGTCCCGCCCGACTTCAACGACTCGGAGATGCGCTTCCTGATCGCCGAGGCCATCCTGCCGCTGGCGCACGGTTTCGCGCCCGATGTCGTCCTGCTGCAATGCGGCGCCGACGCCCTGCACGACGACCCGCTGTCGAAGCTCGCGCTCTCGAACAACGCCCTCTGGCACGCGGTCGACGCGTTGAAAGGCATGGGCCGCCCCCTTTTGGTCACCGGCGGCGGCGGCTACAATCCCTGGTCGGTCGGGCGGGCTTGGACCGGGGTTTGGGCCCGCTTGGCGGATCGACCGATCCCGGACCGGCTGCCGGACAGCGCCGAGCGCATCCTGCGCGGGCTCACCTGGCAACGCAGCCAGGGCCGCAATCCCCCGGAGCGCTGGATGACGACCTTGCGCGACCCGCCGCGCGACGGCGCCGTGCGGCCGCGGGTCGAGGCCGTCGCCCGCGCCGCTCTTGCGCCGTGAGCGCGGCAAGGAAGGAGATCGAGGATGCGTGACCGACGGCCGCTGCGCGGCTCAATCTGGGCAAGCGCGGTCTGGACAGGCGCACTATGGGCAGGCGCGATCCTGGCAGGCGCGATCGGCGTCCTGGTCCCGCAGCGGGACCTGGCCGCCCAGCAGGCGGCGCCGCTGCAGACATTCGCGATGGAAACGCTCGCCATCGAGAGCGGCGGGCGCAAGCACGTGTTCAAGGTCGAGCTCGCCGACAGTCCGGCGCAGCAGTCCCAGGGACTGATGTGGCGGCGCGCCATGGCCAAGGACGCGGGCATGCTCTTCGACTACCGGCGTCCCACGCAGATCAGCATGTGGATGGCGAACACCTACATCCCGCTCGACATGATCTTCATCGACGCCGGCGGCGTGATCCGCAGGATCGCCGAGCGCACGGTCCCGCTCTCGACCGAGACGATCGGCTCAGGCGAGCCGGCGCGCGCCGTGCTCGAGGTGAACGGCGGCACGGCCGCCGCGCTCGGCATCAAGGTCGGCGACCGCGTGCTGCATGCGCGCTTCGGCCGCGCGCCCTGACGCCGTCGCCGCTCGCACCCTCTTGAAAACCGCGGCGAAAACGACGACGGTGGCGGCCGATCGCGGACGCAGGCGCGCAGCCGCCCGGGCATCGCGGGAGCGCTGACGGCGGCTTGCGCGAGCGACGGCGGACCGAGGCCGGCGGGGCGTAGCGCAGTCTGGTAGCGCGCCTGCTTTGGGAGCAGGATGTCGGGGGTTCAAATCCCTCCGCCCCGACCATCGGCGACTGCCGGACGCTCCGGGGCAAGGGGAGCGCGACACAGCAGGCTCGCAGGAACGGAAGGCAACGATGATCGTGCGCATCTACCAGCCGGCGAAGACCGCCATGCAGTCGGGCCGCGGCAAGGCGAAGGGCTGGGTGCTGGAGCCCGACCTGGCGTCGCGACGCTCGCCGGAGCCGCTGATGGGGTGGGTCTCGAGCCGGGACACGCTGAACCAGGTCCGCCTGCAGTTCGACACGAAGGACGACGCGATCGCCTACGCCAAGCGCAAGGGCCTGCAATACGTCGTGAACGAGAATCATGGCTTGAAGCGCAAGCCGAAGGCTTACGCGGACAATTTCCGCGCCGATCGCTTGGGCCGTTGGACCCATTGATCGATCCAGCGACTGTCTCGCGGCAGGGCGCCCTTAGCTCAGTTGGATAGAGCAACAGCCTTCTAAGCTGTGGGTCGGCGGTTCGAATCCGCCAGGGCGCGCCAGCGCTGCGGTCCCATCGGCCCGACAGCGGCTGTGACCGTGATCACATCTGGACCTGCGCCGCGCGCTCATCATGCATGATCTCGAGCCGAGGGCCGGAATCCATGTCGTTCCTTGAGCGCCTGAAGCTGAAGCATGACGTCAAGCAGTCTCTTCGCAAGGCGCGGGTCGAGCGGCGCCAGATCTGCGGCATTCCCTATGTCTGGGTTGACGGCGTCGGCGACGCCGAGGAGTTCCTCGCCAAGGCCCGCGCCGCGGACGTGCCGGTGCCGACCGACATCGCGGTGGCCCTCGACACGGAGATCGCGCGCAAGCGGGCTGGCCGCGAGAGGGCGAAGGAGGCCCTGTCGGAGTCGGAGAGCGTCGCGGACGATGCGGCGTTCCGGCCGGACGTGGTGCACCTCGACCACAAATGGGGCCGCTACTGAGCGGCACCGTCCGTCAGGCCGCGCAGGAACGCCTCTTGGCGCGGTTGGTGGGCGATGACGGGTTCGAACCGCCGACCCTCTCGGTGTAAACGAGACGCTCTACCGCTGAGCTAATCGCCCGGACCGTCGTTCCCTAGCATCAATACCCCAAGAACGACGAACGCCGCACGCTGCCTCCTCGGCTGAGCGTACGGCGTCATCGGTTCCGTCGGCCTGCCTGCGCCGCGCCTGGTGGCTGGCGCCGGGGCACCGGGAGGCCTGGTCGCCCGGCGCAACCGCGCGGGCGCCTCGGGTCTCAGTTCAGCGAATCCTTGAGGCCCTTGCCGGCCTTGAACTTCGCCTGCTTCGACGCCGGGATCTTGATCTTCTCGCCAGTGCGCGGGTTGCGTCCCTCGCTGGCGGCCCGCTTGCTCACGGAGAAGGTGCCGAAGCCCACCAGACGAACTTCCTGGCCCTTCTTAAGTGAATCAGTAATCATGTCGAAAACGCTGTCAACCGCACGGGCCGCGTCCGACTTCGACAACCCAGTTCCAGTTGCGACAGCAGCGACGAGCTCGTTTTTATTCACGAAACACCCCCGATTTCCTTGAAGACAGCAGCGGCTTTCCAGGTCGCCCCACGAGACGGCGGACTGTACGGAGAAGCACCCACTCCGTCAACAAGACTTCCGCGCAATCCCGCGCAATTCCGCGGCTCCCGTGCATGATGGCATCGACGCGCGCCAGCGCGCCAGCCTGTGATCGGATCATAGTGCGTTCAGGGAGAAAGCAAAAGTGACCGTGGTGACGGTCGACGCCGGGCTTCACCATGCAAAGCGGGGGATCGCCTCGGCATTTGCGCTCGCCTCAGCGGCGCGTTAACCCCGCGGCGCGTGCGTCGGACGCCCAAACGCGAACGGCAAGGACTCGGTTCGCGAGTCCTTGCCGTTCCCTTGGAAAATCGTGCCGTCGTCAGTGCGTGATGACGGTTCCGCGATCGTCTTCGTCGTCCTCGGCCTTCGGCGCCGGGGCGGCCGCGTCCGCCGGGGCCTCCCATTTGACCGGGACGAGCGCCTTCGCCAGGGCCCGCGCAAGCACCTCATCGACCGAGGTGACGGGGATGATGTCCAGGACCCGCTTCACGTTGTCCGGAATCTCGGCGAGATCCTTCTCGTTGTCCTTGGGGATCAAGACGGTCTTGATGCCGCCGCGAACGGCCGCCAGCAGCTTCTCCTTGAGGCCGCCGATCGGCAGGATGCGGCCGCGCAGCGTCACCTCCCCGGTCATGGCAACGTCGCGCTTCACCGCGATCCCGGTCAGCACCGACACGATCGACGTGACCATCGCCACGCCGGCCGAGGGCCCATCCTTCGGCGTCGCGCCCTCGGGCACGTGCACGTGGATGTCCATCTTCTCGAACATCGGCGGCGTGATGCCGAGATGCGGCGCCCGGCTCTTCACGTAGCTCTCGGCCGCCTGGATGGACTCCTTCATCACGTCGCCGAGCTTGCCGGTCGCGATGACCTTGCCCTTGCCCGAGACCGTCACCGCCTCGATCTGCAGCAGCTCGCCGCCGACCTCGGTCCAGGCGAGGCCGGTGGTCAGGCCGACGCGATCATCGTCCTCGAGCTCCGATGCCCGGAACTTGCGCACGCCGGCGTACTTGCCGAGGTTGCGCCGGTTGACGGCCACCTTCTCCGACTTGGAGACCAGGATCTCCTTGATCGACTTGCGCGTCAGGTTGGCGACCTCGCGCTCGAGGTTCCGCACGCCGGCCTCGCGCGTGTAGAATCGGATCAGGTCGCGCAGCGCGTCCTCGGAGATCGACCACTCGCCCTTCTTGAGCCCATGCTCCTTCATCTGCTTGGGGATGAGGTGGCGTTGGGCGATCTCGACCTTCTCGTCCTCGGTGTAGCCGGCGAGCCTGATCAGCTCGAGGCGGTCGAGGAGCGGCTGCGGCATGCGCAAGGTGTTCGCCGTCGTGACGAAGAACACGTCCGACAGGTCGTAGTCGACCTCGAGGTAGTGGTCGTTGAAGGTATGGTTCTGCTCGGGGTCGAGCACCTCGAGCAGCGCCGAGGACGGATCGCCGCGCCAGTCCGCGCCCAGCTTGTCCACCTCGTCGAGAAGGAAGAGCGGGTTCGACGACTTCGCCTTCTTCATCGCCTGGATGATCTTGCCGGGCATCGAGCCGATGTAGGTGCGGCGATGGCCGCGGATCTCGGCCTCGTCCCGCACGCCGCCGAGCGAGATGCGCACGAAGTTGCGCCCCGTGGCGCGCGCGATGGACTTGCCCAGCGACGTCTTGCCGACGCCCGGCGGGCCGACCAGGCAGAGGATCGGGCCCTTCATCTGCTTCACGCGCTGCTGGACCGCCAGGTACTCGAGGATGCGCTCCTTGACCTTCTCCAGCCCGTAATGGTCCTCGTTCAGCACCTTCTCAGCGAACTTGAGGTCCTTCTTGATCTTGGTCGGCTTCTTCCACGGGATCGACAGCAGCCAATCCAGGTAGTTCCGCACCACCGTGGCCTCGGCCGACATCGGGCTCATCGACCGGAGCTTCTTGACCTCGGTCTGGGCCTTGTCGCGCGCCTCCTTCGACAGCTTGGTCTTGGCGATGCGCTCCTCAAGCTCGGCGGCCTCGTCGCGTCCGTCCTCGCCCTCGCCGAGCTCCTTCTGGATCGCCTTCAGCTGCTCGTTCAGGTAGTACTCGCGCTGCGTCTTCTCCATCTGCCGCTTGACGCGGTTGCGGATGCGCTTCTCGACCTGCAGGACGCTGATCTCGCCTTCCATGAAGGCGTAGACCTTCTCAAGCCGCTCGGACACCGAGAAGGTCTCCAGCAGCTGCTGCTTCTCCGGGATCTTCAGCGTCAGGTGCGAAGCCACCGTGTCGGCGAGCTTCGAGAAATCGTCGATCTGGTTGATCGAGACGAGCACCTCCGGCGGGATCTTCTTGTTGAGCTTGATGTACTGCTCGAACTGGGCGATCACCGTGCGCGACAGCGCCTCGATCTCCTGCGCCTCGGCACCTTGCGCCGCCGCGGCCTGGGCGTTCGCCTCGAAGAACTCCGGGTTCTCTGTGTAGCCCGTGATCGACGCCCGATGGCCGCCCTCGACCAGCACCTTCACGGTGCCGTCAGGCAGCTTGAGCAGCTGGAGCACCGTGGACACCGTGCCGACGTTGAAGATGTCGGCCGGCGTGGGATCGTCCTGGGTCGCGTTCTTCTGCGTCACCAGGAGGATCTGCTTGTCGTCCTTCATCACGTCTTCCAGCGCGCGCACCGACTTGTCGCGGCCGACGAAGAGCGGGACGATCATGTGCGGGAAGACCACGATGTCGCGCAGGGGCAGCACCGGGTAGCGGGTCGTCTTGGGAGCGTCCAAAGCAAGCCTCATCTTCTTGGCGACCGGGCTCACCTCCCTCGATAGGCAAGGTGCCGGTCCGAATGTGACATGGCGCGTCCAGCGCCCGCTTCAACCGGCTGCCGCGAGCCGGAAGGACGCTTCGGCGTCCGGGTCGCGGATCGAGCGTGGGACAGCGCAGCGGCCGGGCTCTAGGCCCCCTTGCCGACGTCGCTCCGCCGGTCTGCATAGATGAACAAGGGCTTGGCGCGCCCCTCGACGACCTCGCGATTGATGACGACCTCGGTCACGCCGGACAGCGACGGCAGGTCGAACATCGTCTCCAGCAGGATCGCCTCCATGATCGAGCGCAGGCCGCGGGCGCCGGTCTTCCGCTGGATCGCCTTGAGCGCGATGGTGCGCATGGCGTCCTCGGAGAAGTCGAGCCGCACGTCCTCCATCTCGAACAGGCGCTGGTACTGCTTGATCAGCGCGTTCTTCGGCTTGGTCAGGATCTCCATCAGCGCCTTCTCGTCGAGGTCCTCGAGCGTGGCGACGACGGGCAGGCGCCCGATGAACTCCGGGATCAAGCCGAACTTCAAGAGATCCTCAGGCTCGACCTCCTTGAGCACCTCGCCCGTTCCGCGCTCGTCGGGCGCGCGGACATCGGCGCCGAAGCCGATCGACGAGCCCTTGCGGCGGGTGGCGATGATCTTCTCCAGGCCCGCGAAGGCGCCGCCGCAGATGAACAGGATGTTCGTGGTGTCGACCTGCAGGAACTCCTGCTGGGGGTGCTTGCGGCCGCCTTGGGGCGGCACGGAGGCGATGGTGCCCTCCATGATCTTCAGGAGCGCCTGCTGAACGCCCTCGCCTGAGACGTCGCGCGTGATCGACGGGTTGTCCGACTTGCGGCTGATCTTGTCGACCTCGTCGATGTAGACGATGCCGCGCTGCGCGCGCTCGACGTTGTAGTCCGCGTTCTGCAGCAGCTTAAGGATGATGTTCTCGACGTCCTCGCCGACGTAGCCGGCCTCGGTCAGCGTCGTCGCGTCCGCCATGGTGAAGGGGACGTCGATGATCCGGGCCAGCGTCTGCGCGAGCAGCGTCTTTCCCGAGCCGGTCGGGCCGACCAGCAGGATGTTCGACTTGGCCAGCTCGACGTCGTTGTTCTTCTGGCCGTGCGCGAGCCTCTTGTAGTGGTTATGAACGGCCACCGAGAGCACGCGCTTGGCATGGTCCTGGCCGATCACGTAGTCGTCGAGCACTTTGCAGATGTCGCGCGGCACCGGGACGCCGTCATGGCTCTTCACCAGCGTCGTCTTGTGCTCCTCGCGGATGATGTCCATGCACAGCTCGACGCACTCGTCGCAGATGAACACGGTGGGCCCGGCGATGAGCTTGCGCACCTCGTGCTGGCTCTTGCCGCAGAACGAGCAGTAGAGCGTGTTCTTCGAATCGCCGGCGCTGGACTTGGTCATGGTCACTCCGTCGGGCCCTGTCGGACCCAGCGCATGCATTGCGTTCCCAAGCACCGGCGTGCGCGCGATCGCGCAGCGCGCGAAGACTCGATCGACCGGTGCCGACGCGCGGGAACGCGCCCGAATCTCCCATGGTCCCTGCTTCCGCGCCTTGCCCGGGCGCGACTCAGGGACCGCAATCGCTATTTCACACCCTCCCCGCCTCAGGATCAACTACGGCGCTTCGCCGGTGGGCCAATAGGCCGCAGGGCCTAGCTTCCCTGCGGCCTAGCCCCGGAGACCCGCGCTGGCAGGGAGGAACGGCCGATCAAGCCGCCTTGGCATCCGCCTCGCGCGGCGGCCGGCTCTCCACCACATGGTCGACGATGCCGAAGTCCTTGGCCTCGACTGCCGACAGGAACGTATCGCGCTCCACGGCGCGCTCGATGCGCTCGAGCGTCTGGCCGGTGTGCTTCTGGTAGATCCCGTTGAGGCGTGACCGGACGTTGAGGATCTCGCGCGCCTGGATCTCGATGTCCGCGGCCTGGCCGCGGGCGCCGCCTTGCGGTTGGTGCAGCATGATCCGGGCGTTCGGGAGCGCATAGCGCTTGCCCTTCGCGCCGGCGGACAAGAGCAGCGATCCCATCGATGCGGCCTGCCCGATGCAGACCGTCGAGACGGCCGGCCTCACGTATTGCATCGTGTCGTAGATCGCCATGCCCGAGGTCACGATGCCGCCGGGAGAGTTGATGTAGAAAGAGATCTCCTTGTTGGGATTCTCGGCCTCCAGGAACAGCAGCTGGGCGCAGACGATGCTCGCCACGGCATCATCGATGCCGCCGGTCACGAACACGATCCGCTCCTTCAGCAGGCGCGAGAAGATGTCCTGGTAGCGCTCGCCGCGCGGCGTCTGCTCGAAGACCGCCGGTATCCAGGCACTGATCATGGGCTCCATATCGCTCTCCCCGCTCTTCGCGCCGCGCATGCCGGAAGGCCTGCGGGCATTGCCGCCAGCAGCGGTCACGCCGCCGCCGGAGCGTCAGGATCGGCCATCAGCTCTTGCGCCGTGACTTTCCGCTCGCTGACCTTGGCCATCTCGACGATGTAGTCGACCACCTTGTCCTCGTAGATCGGCGCCCGCAGGGCCGACAGGGCCTCCTGGCTGCGGCTGTAGAACTCGATCACCTGCCGCTCGCGCCCGGGGAACCGCCTCGCCTCCTCCATGACCGCCCGATTGAGGTCCTCGGGGGTCACCTGGAGATTGCTCTTCCGCCCCACTTCGGCAAGGAGCAAGCCCAGGCGGACGCGCCGATCGGCGATCTGGCGGTACTCCGCCTTCATCGCCTCTTCGTCCTTCTCCGGCTTCTCGCCCGAGCGCTTGAGCTCGTCCATGAGCTGCTTCCAAATGCCGTCGAACTCGGCATCGACCATGCCCTTCGGCACGGCGAAGTCATGCCTGGTCGACAAGGCGTCGAGCAGGACTCGCTTGAGGCGGGAGCGCGACACGGCGCCGTACTCCCGGCCGATGTCGGCCTTGACCCGCTCCTTCAGCTGATCGAGGGATTCGAAACCGAGGCCCTTGGCGAAGGCATCGTCGATCGCCTGCTCCTTGCGCTCGAGGATCTCCTTGACCGTCACCTCGAAGGCCGCAGGCTTGCCGGAAAGCTTCTCGTTCCCATACCCTTCCGGGAACGAAACGTTCACGGTGACGGTCGCGCCGGCCGCGGCGCCGACGAGCTGGTCCTCGAAGCCCGGCAGGAAGGTGCCGGACCCGAGGGAGAGGCGATAGTCGCTTGCCTTGCCGCCCGCGAATTCCTGCCCGTCGATGCGGCCGACGAAATCGATCACCAGGACATCGCCCGACCGCGCCGGCCGCGGCTCCTTGATCGGTTCGACCGGTCGGCTCGATTCGGCCAGGCGCTGCATAGCCTTCTCGACGTCCTCGGCGGAGGCCTCGGCGACGAGCCGCTCCAGGGCCAGCGTCTTGAAGTCGATCGGCGTGATATCCGGAAGGGTCTCGACGGCGAGCGTGTACTCGAGATCCTGGTTGTCGCCGAACGAGGTGATCTCGATCTTCGGCTGCATCGCCGGGCGCACGCCGTTCTTCGTCAGCGCTTCGCTGCTGCTGTCCTGCAGCGTGCGCTCGAGCACTTCCCCCATCACGGACTGGCCGTAACGCTTCTTCACGAGGTCGAACGGCACCTTGCCGGGACGGAATCCCGGGATGTTGACCTGCTGCGACAGCTCCTGGAGCCGGCCGTTGACCCGGCCGGCGATATCGGATGCTGCGACGACGACCTTGTACTGGCGCAGCAATCCGTCTCGATTGGTCTCCGTCACCTGCATGGCAATCCGTGCTCTACCTTGTGGGATGCCGGACCGAGCCCGGCGTTGCGTCTTGCTCCGCCCGGAAGGGCGGCGCATGTTCGGCGTCGTGCCCGCGGCGCCCTTCGCGGGCACACCCTTCGTCGCGACGACCGCCGTTTGGTGCGGGCGGAGGGACTTGAACCCCCACGACTAGGTCACCAGACCCTAAATCTGGCGCGTCTACCAGTTTCGCCACGCCCGCTCTTTCGCCAAGGCTGCGCGATCCGGCCCCGAAGGCCTAGCCCGCCCGATGCCCTTCGTATCGAGTCTTGCACTCCTCGTAGATCTGGCGCGCGTTGCCGACGACCGTCGCCCCGTTCGGCACAGGCTTCAGCTCTGCTTGGTTGAGCATCTCGCGCAAGCGGCCGAGGGAACGCGAGCAATGGTTCTGCAACGTGATGAGCGCATGCCGCTCGTCGCCTTGCGCAGCGCCGAGCATCCGCGCGGTCTCGCGATAGATGTTCCGGACCGCTTCCAGGTAGGTCGAGAACACGGTCTTGCCGTCGGCACCGGCCGGCACTTCGACGGGAGGTGCGATCCGCTTGGCGCCGGCCGACGGGGCTGCCTGCGCCACCGACGCGACGGTGCCGCCGCCGTTGCCCATCGCGGCGGCCGGCAGCGCCAGCAGTCCGGGACCCGCAAGAAAGGCCGCTGTCAGCAGAAGAACCTTGAAGCCACGCTTGTCCATCGGACCTTCCTCTGACGGAATTCCGGTCGGTTGCGCGCCAAGCTGGCTGCGCCCGAACGGCAAATTGACGCGGAGACCGGCCGCCTCAAAGGCGGAAAGCGGAGGCAACCTACCGACCCCCGATGGCGCTGACAAGGGGCGCACATCTGGAGCGATTTACCCAGCAAGATCAACTCGATGCCGCTGTCCGCAGCGGGCAAGCGGGTCTCTCCCTGGGGTCAAGCCGAAGCACGACGCGCCCGTTCCACCAATGCCGATGCCGCCGCATCGACGATCGCGTCCGCGTCGATGCCATGCAGGCGATAGAGGTCCGGAAGGTCGGCCGACTGACCGAAATGGTCGACGCCCAGCGGCCGGATGCGATGCCCGGCCACCGCGCCGAGCCACGACAGCGTCGCCGGGTGGCCATCCATCACGGTGACAAGCGCCGCATCGGGCGCCAGTGGCGCCAGCAGCCGGGCGATGTGACTATTTCCGCCGGCCGAGAGACGCCAGTCGCGATGCAGCCGGTCCGGCGAGGTGATCGCCAGCAGCCCGATGCCGGGCTGGTCCTCGCGCAGCATCTCCACGGCGGCCCGCGCCTCCGGGGAAACGGCCCCGACATAGGCGACCGCGAGATCCGCCCCCGGTGCCGGCTGCACCTGCCAATAACCGCCCGCGATGACCGAGTCCGCCCAGTCCGGCCGGGCTCGGCTTGGCTCTGCTGACGGCTGGTCCAGGCTGCGCGTGGACAAGCGGAGGTAGAGGGACCCTCCGTCCTCTGCCTGCATGTGCCCGAAACCCCAGGCCATGATGGTTGCCAGCTCGTCGGCGAACGCCGGCTCGTAGTAGGTCAGGCCGGAGAGCCCCATGCCGATCAGGGGCGTGATGACGGATTGATGCGCGCCGCCCTCCGGCGCCAGCGTGATCCCGGAAGGCGTCGCCACCAGCATGAACCGGGCGTCCTGATACAGCGCGTAGTTCAGGGCATCGAGGCCCCGCTTCACGAATGGGTCGTAGAGCGTGCCGACCGGGATCAGGCGCTTGCCGAACAGTGGCGCCGTCAACCCCAGGGCTGCCAGCATGATGAACAGGTTGTGCTCGGCAATGCCGAGCTCGATATGCTGGCCCTGCGGCGACTGGCTCCACCGTTGCGCCGAGACGACCTTTTCCTGCTTGAAGACGTCCTCGGCCGTGCGCCGGTCGAAGACCCCCCGCCGGTTCACCCAAGGCCCGAGATTGGTCGAGACCGCGACGTCCGGGGACGTGGTGACGAGTCGGTCGGCGAGGGGCCCGCCGACGCGGCCGGTCTCGGACAGCAGCCGCCCGAACGCCTCCTGCGTGGACAGCTTGCCCGTCAGAGCCTCGGCACCGGGCAAGGTCGCAGGCACGGGCACCGCTGGCGCGACATATTGACGTCCGTCGACGCCGGCTCCCTCCGGCCGCGGCAGGCTCTCGATCCCGCGCATCCAAGGGACGCCGTCGAGGAACGACTGAAGCTCCTCGGCCGGCACGTCCAGCCCGGCGAAGCGCTCCCATTCCTGCCCGGCCGGCACGCGGTTGGAGGCCTGGAACGTCGCCATCTGCTCGGCGTTCATCAGTCCGGCATGGTTGTCCTTGTGCCCTGCGAAAGGCAGCCCGAACCCCTTGATCGTGTAGGCGATGAAACAGGTCGGCGCGTCGCCCGTGGCTGCCGCGTAGGCCTCGAGCACGCTTTCCATGTCGTGCCCGGCGAGGTTGGTCATCAAGGCGTGCAAGGTGGCATCGTCGTGCGACCCGACAAGGTCGCGCACGCCCGGCTTGCCGCCGATGTCAGCCGTCAGGTGCTCGCGCCACGCTGCGCCGCCCTTGAAGCAGAGCGCCGAGTAGAGCGAGTTCGGGCACGCATCGATCCAGTCGCGCAGCGCCGACCCGCCGGGGCGGGCGAAAGCGGATTCCAGGCGCTTGCCGTATTTCAGCGTGACGACGTTCCAGCCCATCGAGTTGAAGAGGCCGTCGAAGCGCGTGTACAGGCGGTCGGAGACGACGCTGTCGAGGCTCTGGCGGTTGTAGTCGATCACCCACCAGAGGTTCCTGACGTCGTGCTTCCAGCCTTCGAGCATCGCCTCGAAGACGTTGCCCTCGTCCAGCTCAGCGTCGCCCATCAGCGCGATCATGCGCGGCGCCCGGTCGAGCTTCGGCAGCATGTCCTTGAGGGCCAGGTAGTCCCGCGCCAATGAGGCGAAGCTGGTCATCGCCACGCCGAGGCCCACCGACCCCGTCGAGAAGTCGATGTCCGCGCCGTCCTTCGTGCGCGAGGGATAGGACTGCGCCCCGCCGACCGAGCGGAAGCGCTCGAGCGTCTCGCGCTTCTCCCGCCCGAGCAGGTAGAGCAGCGCATGCATGGCCGGGCTGGCATGCGGCTTCACGGCGACGCGGTCCTGCGGCCGCAGCGCGTCGAGGAACAGGGCTGTGATGACGGTGACCAGCGACGCCGTCGACGCCTGGTGGCCGCCGACCTTCAGGCCGTCGCGGCTCGGTCGCAGGTGGTTGGCGTTGTGGATCGTCCAGGCCGAGAGCCAGAGGACCTTGCGCTCCAGCGCCCGGAGGATGCGCAGCCTGTCGGCGCGGGCGCTGTCCGCCGGCCCGACATTCGCCGTGCTCGCATCCTCGCCCTGCGCTCGTCGCGCAGCCGCCCCTGCTGCCATGATCGCCTCCCGCGCTTGCCGCGGGGGGAACTATGGCGCGCCGCCCCGCGGATGCCGAGAGGGAAGATCGCGCCGGGGGTAGGTCGCGGGCGGGGCAGGCGCCCGGCGCGCTCCGAGCTAATCGCCGCCGAGCTGCTTGATCTGCCCGCTGAGGGTCTGGATGTCCTTCGCCGTGCGGTTCATGTCGGCCCTTACGCGCTGCTGGTCGGCCGTCAGGCCCTGGTCGCGCAGGACCAGCTTGTCATATTCCTTCTGCAGGATCGGCGACGGCGGCTTCAGCTTGTCCATGTCCTCCTTCAGCCGCTTCATCTGATCCTGCAGCTGGTCGCGCTTCGTGCCCAGATCGTCGAGCTGGCGCTTGTAGCTGTCGCGCAGCGCTGCCTTGCGCTCGCGTTCCGCCTCCAAAAGCTTCAGCGCCTCGCTCATCGTATCCACCCCTGGACCGCAAGCGTCGTCTGCCCGGGGCGGCCCGCCCGCCCCGCTATGATCGCCGCTTCGCCACGAGCCCCGGCTTCGCGACCTGCTTGGGGCTCCATTTCTGGATCTTCTTTTTCGGCTCTTCTGCTTTCTTTTTCTTCAATT
>JAEULF010000088.1 GCA_016793965.1 Alphaproteobacteria bacterium
GGACGGAGACGCCCAGCTTCTCCATCACGCGCCCGCCGAGGCCGAAGAAGCGCATCTTCAGGCCCTTCAGGTCCTCGACGCTGTTGATCTCCTTCTTGAACCAGCCCGAAGCCTCCGGCGCGATCAGGCCGCAGTACAGCGTCTTGATCTTGGCGCGGCCGTACAGCTCTTCCAGGAGCTGTCGCCCGCCGCCGTAGTAGATCCAGGCAAGGTACTCGCCGGCGTTGGGCCCGAAGGGCACGGAGCCGAACCAGCCGAAGGCGAGGTTCTTGCCCGTCCAATAGCCGGGCGTCGACCAGCCGGCGTCGACGGCGCCCTGCGAGATCGAGTCATAGACCTGCAGCGCCGGCACCAGCGCGCCGGGCTCGTTGAACTTCATGTCGAGCGAGCCGCCCGACGCGCGCGTGATCTTCTTGGCCAGCGAGATGCCCAGCGTGCCCAGCTGCGCCATGGAACCGGGATAGGTGCTGGCAAGCTGGATGCGGACCTTCTTGTCCTGGGCGTCAGCAGCGCCGCCGGACACGAGGATCCCCGCGGCCAGGAACGCTGCCGTCGAGACAGACAGGAATCGTGCTGCAAAACTCATCGAGGTCTCCTCTCCTGTTCGCGACGCGTTCGAAGGCGCGCCGGCTTCCTTGCACTTCTTGTCGCCAGCCGCGGCAAGACTCGCTGCACGCGGCACCGCTCTTCTGCGCCCCGGGAGGGCATGAACTGCTTCTATAGCCCGGCAATCCCGGGCTCAAGCGCTAACGTGCCCAGCCGGGCCGGTGAGCCGCCGGGGCGCTTGGCTCGGCACCCGCGCGGTCTGCGTCCGGCGGCGCCGCGGACACGCCCTCATGCCGCGGCGCGATCATCCCGACTTGCCCGAGAATCCGGCGGTCGAGCTGCGCGAGCGCCGGGTGCACGAGGCGCAGCGCATCGAGATCGGCGCCGATCGCGGCGATCACCTTGGTCACCGTCGCCGCCGGTGCGGCGTCGCTGGCGACCAGCGCGGTCGGAAGGCCGACGGAGGATGCATCGTCGCGCTGCCTGTAGAGCCGCGACGGCACCGTGGCGGCGACATAAGGCGACCGCTCGGTCGTCGCACCGGCGACGAGCCGATGGGCCACCGTGCCGCGCAGGGCCAAGATGCGGCCGGCGCACCATACGGCGGCGGCGATGTCCTGGCTCGGATGCAGGACCGCCGCGACGATGCCGTCGGCACCGCCCGAGCAGAGCCAGCGCGCCGGGCCTGCCGCCTCGGGCGAGACGAGCAGCTGGGACGCCGGATCGGTCCATCCGAAACCCTGCGCGAGCGCCGCCGCGAACCTGTGGGCCGAACCGCCTGCCGGCCCCACGGCGATGCGCAGGCCGCGCAGCTCGTCCGGCGAGCGCACGGTCTCCGCGCGCGCCATGACGACCATCGTCTCGACATACAAGCCGACCACGCTGCGCAGCTGCGCGAACGGACCGTCGCCCGCGAAGTCGCCTCGGCCCGCCATGGCGGCAGCCTGAAGGTCGGCAGCGAGCAAGGCAAGCGTAGCCTCCCCGGAGCGCAGCGCCGCCACCACCGCGCGCGGCCCGGCCTGGGGTCGGACGGCGCAGGCTGCCCCGCCGGACTGCGCCACGCTCCGGCAGATCGCGCTCGCCACCGCGACGTCTGCTGTCGTGCTCTTATCGCCGGCGATCGTGACGGCCAGCCTTTCCTCGCTTGCCGCTTCGCGCCCGGCCGAGAGCGGCGAGGCAAGCGCGAGGGTCATGGCGAGCAGCGCGGTGCAGCGCGGGGCAAGACCGCTCGCGGTGCCGGCCCCGAGGGCACGCGGTTCGCGCCGCCAGGCGGGGAGCCGCATGCGGATCTCAGTGACCGACAGCGCGCGCCGCCTCGCGCGGCAGCTCGGCGATCGCCCGGTCGACGGCGCTCGCGACGCCGTCGACGATCACGCCGACGAGCGACTCGTCGAGCGTGAAGGGCGGCGACACGATGAAATGATCGCCTCGCTTGCCGTCGATCGTCCCGCCCATCGGGTAGATGATGAGGCCGCTCTCCATCGCATGGCGCCGGATCCGATCGTGCACGGCGAGGCCGGGGTCGAACGGCGCCTTGCTTCCGCGGTCGGCGACGATCTCGACGCCGAGGAAGAGGCCGCGGCCGCGGATGTCGCCCACATGCCTGTGGTTGCCCAGGCGGTCGACCAGCGCATCGGACAGCGTCGCGCCCAAGCGCCTGACCCTTGCCAGCAGGTCCTCCTCGGCGATGACCTTCTGCACCTCCAGCGCGCCGGCGCAGGCGACAGGATGCGCCTCGTAGGTATGGCCGTGCTTCAGCGCGCCGGAGCCGTCCTGGATCGCCGCGTAGATCCGCCGCGTCGCGAGCACGGCGCCGACCGGCTGGAACCCGCCGCCCAGTCCCTTCGCAACGACGACGAGGTCCGGGGCCACGCCTTCCTCCTCGAACACGAAGGTGCTGCCGGTACGCCCCATGCCGCACATGATCTCGTCGAGGATCATCAGGACGCCGTGCCTGTCGCAGATCTCGCGCACGCGCTTGAAATAGCCGGGCACGGGCGGCACCGCGCCGAGCGTCGCCCCGACGATCGGCTCCGCGATGAACGCCATCACCGTCCCCGGCGGCCGCGCCAGGATCTCGGCCTCGACGGCGTCCGCGACCCGAGCCCCGTAGGCCTCGTCGGTCTCGTCCGCGCGCTTGTCGCGGTAGGCGTAGCACGGCGGCGCGTGCGCCACGTCGAACAGCAGCGGCTCGTAGAGCGCGCGGCGCGCCATGTTGCCGCCGGCGGACAAGGCGCCGAGCGTGTTGCCGTGATAGCTCTGCCGCCGGGAGACCACCGTGCGCCGTTGCGGCTGGCCGATCTCGACGAAGTACTGGCGCGCCATCTTGAGGGCGGCCTCGACCGCCTCCGATCCGCCGCTGCAGAAGTAGGCTCGATCGAGGTCGTCGGGCGTGCCTCGCTTCGGCACCAGCCTGATCAGCCAATCGGCGAGCTCCTCGGCCGGGCTGTGCGTGAAGAACGTCGAGTGCACGTAGTCGAGCGTGCGCAGCTGCCGCTCGATCGCCGCGATCACGCGCGGATGGTTGTGGCCGAGGCATGCGACCGCGGCGCCGCCCGACGCATCGATGTAGCGCTTGCCCGACGCGTCGGCGATGGTGGCGCCGTCGGCGCTCGCGGCGCGAATCGGGCGGTTCCTCTCAGTGCGGTAGAACACATGGCTCAAGGCGATTCCCCCCCCCCTGTCTTCGGGGCAAGGATGCCATGGCGATGGATTCGCGCGATAGCCTGAGCTAGGTAGCCGGCAAAGGGCTGGACGGCCCGCAGCGCAGGGGTTCCCGATGAATCTGTCAGACCATATCCGCAGCATCCCGGATTTCCCCAAGCCGGGAATCCTCTTCTACGACGTCTCGACATTGCTCGCGCATGGCGCGGCGTGGCGGGCCGCGGTCGAGCGGCTGGCGGCGATCGTGCGCCCCTGGCAGCCCGACATCCTTGCCGGAGTCGAGAGCCGCGGCTTCCTCGTGGCGGCGCCGCTCGCGCTCGAGCTGGGGATGGGATTCCTTATGGTGCGCAAGAAGGGCAAGCTGCCGGGCACGACGATCAAGCACACCTACACGCTCGAATACGGCACCGACACGGTCGAGATCCAGATCGACGCGGTGAAGCGCGGCCAGCGCGTCGTGGTGCTCGACGACCTGCTGGCGACCGGCGGAACGCTGGAGGCGGCGATCACGCTGCTGCGTCAGGCCGGCGCCGACGTCCGCGGCGCCGCCTGCATCATGGAGCTGGCCTTCCTGAACGGCCGCCAGCGGCTCAGCGCGCCCTTCGAGTCCCTGGTCAAGTACGCGTCCTGAGCCAGACGGCCGCAGCGGGCGTCGTCCAAGCCGGCGCCGCCCGCTGCAGCTGGGATCCGACAGAGCGCCGCGCTGCCCGTGCGGCCGCGCAGTGCGCGATCGGCGCTTCGGAATGCGAAAGGGCCGCCCGGGAGACCGGGCGGCCCTCTACGCTCGACGAGGTCCGTCGCTTCAGAACTTGTAGGTCACGGCCACGTTGCCGAAGAACTGGTCGTTCTTGCGCGAGAGCTGGCTGTCCTCGGCCTGATCCATCAGGCGCACCCAGCCGAGGCGCGCGAGGACGCCGAAGTTCTGCGACACCATGTAGTCGCCGGAGACCATGAAGTTCAGGTGGTTGAAGCCCGCCTTCCGGTTCTGAGCGACGTAGTTGCCATTGCCAGCCGAGGCGGCGGCCTGCGCCGTGCTGATGCCCCACTGGTACTGGTTGTAGTTCTGCGTCGCCCACACGGCGCCGACACGGCCCATCAGGCGCATCTTGTCGCCGAAGGCCGCGCCGACCGAGCCGCCGAACTCCGCGATCGCGCCGCTATGCGCGTCCGCGACGTCCTGGCGGATGCCGCCATCGACCTTGAAGTAGTCGAACGCGAACTCGCCGAACACGCCGACCTCGACCGCATCGGCCAAGTTGCCCGTGCCCCGGAGGCGCGGCGGATCGTCGTTCTCCTCGCGGCCCGGCACCCAGTTCAACGTGACGCCGGCGCGCAGGTTGGGCGTGCGCACGAAGTTGTAGCCGAGGCCGTGATCGTACTTGTAGGGCGAGCCGTTGTCGTACTTCAGGAACACCGACTGCTGATAGGTCAGGTCCACGATGCCCATGAAGGTGGCATCTTTCTCGGTGGACCCGAGATACCGGCCCTCCAGCTTCAGACCCGCGCCGAGCATGCCGGTCAGGCCGGTGATCCCGAGCGCGTTGTCCTGCGCGAGCGCCACGCCGCTTGTGATCGCGGTCGACCCCAGAAGGCTTGCCGCGATCAACAGCGACTTGCTGGCCTTGTTCATATCGAGCCCCTCGTTCGATCGCCAGGCACCCTGGTTCGACCAGAGCGCCGCGCACTTGCACCCTTGCCCCCGGAAGGGCAAACCTAAGCTCTCTCGGGCGAAAGCGCCTCGGCGCTTCCCCCGCTTCGACCGTTCCTAACGTATGGCTCACCATGCCGCAAGCGGAACCATGTCAGGGGTTCCCGGGCCCGATGCGAGAGCCGGAGGGTATGTCGTTTCGGCAACGCTTGCTCCGGCAAGCGATGGAAGTCCGCAAGAAATCTCGGTTTTTCACGCCGGCCCGCGGCACGCGCGCGGCCCAGCAGGAGCATCACGATGCCGCATACGCGCCATGTCGCCAGAGCCGCCCGGACCATCGCCATGTCAGCCGCAATTCTAGCGCTCAGCGGGGTCTGCCTCACCATATCTAGTGACCGGGCGGCGGCGCAGCAAAAGAAGCCCCCCACGTCGGGATTGCTCGCCCCGAGTCCCCGCAACAACGCCGTCGCCGATGCGCTGTCGACGCTGTCCGGCGTCATCGACACGGTCGATAGCGTCGGCAATCTCGTCGGCCGGATTCGCGGCTTGGCGGAGCGCGCGCAATCGGACCAGGCTGGCCGCGCGCCGATGACGGGCCAGGCGCGCAGCCTTGCGCAGCAGATCGACATCCTGACCGCGGACCAGGCCGCCACCGGGGTGAACCTGGTCGGCGCCGGCGCCCGCGACTGGGTCGCCGACCTGGTCGGCGACAGCCATCGCGTCCGCGGCGTCGATCTGTCGGCCAAGGGACTCGGCGTGAACGCCCTGGACCTGACGACCGATGCCGGGGCGGCGGCCGCCATTGCGGCGACGGCCAAGGCGACGGACACGGTGTCGCGCACGAAGCAGGCCTACGAGCGCGACCGCAAGGCGATCGCCGGCAAGCGCCAGGCCGTGCCCGTGGCCGCGAAAGGCACGCCGCCAGCCGGCGGCGGCACGGCGCCGACGCCGCAGAACTGGCCAGGCGGCACGCTCGGCACGATGCCCGCCAGCGCTCTCCCCAAGGAGGAAGGCGCCGAGCAGCCGACCACTCCAGCCCTCGCCCCTGCAGCGGCACCAGTGGAGGCGAGCGATCCCGGCCGCGGCCGCATCCCGAGCGGCGCCAACCCGCCTCCGGCCACGCGCGAGCTCATCGACCAGATCCTGCGCAAGCACGAGGGCAAGGCCAACTGAGGCCCGGGCGCCGCCGCCCTCCCCTCGCGGCGGTCAGCGCGCGCGCGGCTTGGCGCGCGCCGTCGGCTCCGCAGCCAACGGGTCCTCCGGCCAGGGATGGCGCGGGTACTGGCCGCGCATGTCCGCGCGCACGTCGCGGTAAACGCCTGACCAGAAACCCGCGAGGTCGCGCGTGACATGGAGCGGCCGGCGCGCCGGCGACAGCAGGTGCAGCAGGACGGGAACCCGGCCGTCCGCAACGCGCGGCGTGTCGGCGCAGCCGAGCATCTCTTGCAGGCGCACGGCGAGGACGGGCACGTCGCCGGCACCATAGTCGAGCGGCACCCGAGAGCCGCTCGGCACGACCATGTGCGTCGGCGCCAGCCGGTCAAGCGCCCGGCGCTTGTCCCAGGCGAGGCGGTCGCCCAGGAGCGCCGCCACATCGACGCGCCCGAGATCGGCGACCCGCCGCATGCCGTCGAGAAAAGGCGCGAGCCAGTCATCGAGGTCGGCAAGCAGCGCCGCATCGGACCAGTCCGGCCAGTCGCCGGCGGCATCGCTGCGGCGCAGGAAGTCGACGCGGTGCCGCAGCTGGCGAGCCGCCTCGGTCCACGCCAGGAGGTCGAGGCCGCGCGCGCGGATGCCCTCGATCAAGGCGGCGACGTAGGACGCCGCCGGCGCGTCGCGCGCGGGCCCCTCCTTGAGCACCAGCGCAAAGAGCCGCCGCTCGCGGCGTGCCAGGACGTCCTGGCTGCGGCGGTCCCATGCGACCGTGTCTGAGTCGGTGATCGCGGCCGCGAAGACGGACTCGATCGCCGCCTGCTCGACGGCAGCGGCGCGGCGGATCCTGGCGTCCTGGGCGTCGCCGTCCAGATCGGCGACGGCAAGCATCGCCGCGCCGGCGAGCGCGTCCGCCGCCGGCAGCGACGCTGCGCGGCCGCTGGCCAGGCGGAAGCTGCCGCGCGCGCCGGCGCGCGCCTGCGCGATCCGCTCGGGATAGGCGAGCGCGACAAGGATGCCCGCGCCGTCGAGCCCTCCCGTGCCGTCGCCGATCGCGCCTCTCTCGGGCGACGCGGGCACGCCGAGCAGCCGCCGGAACTGTCGGGACGCCTGGCGGACCCGATCGACCGCGGGCGCGTCGGCGCGCCCGGCCTCGCCGCCCGCCCGGCCATGCACCAGCGCCAGCCGCAGGCGCAGGTCCGCATCCGCTCCGCCGGCATCGCGCCGGAGCACGTCGCGCTCCTCGAGCAGCGCGGCCACGTCGCAGGCGAGAGCCGCAAGGCCGAGCTCCCGCGCATGCAGCAGCATGTGCGCGAGCCGCGGGTGGCAAGGCAGCGCGGCCATGGCGCGGCCATGCGCCGTGACGGCGCCCCCGACATCGAGCGCGCCCAGGCGCGAGAGGAGCTCGCGGGCTCCGGCCAGCGGCCCCGGCGGCGGCTGGTCGAGCCAGCGCAGATCCGATGCCTGGCGCGCCCCCCATTGCGCGAGGTCGAGGGCCAAAGGCGCGAGGTCCGCCATCAGGATCTCCGGCCGAGCGAACGGCGCCAGCGCCCCGTGCGCCGAGCGCGGCCACAGCCGGTAGCAGCGCCCGGGCGCGGTACGCCCGGCGCGTCCCTGGCGCTGCGCCGCCCCCGCTTGGCTGACGCGCTCGGTCACCAGGCGGCCCATGCCGCTGCCGGGATCGAAGGCGGCGATCCGCGCGAGGCCCGAATCGACCACGGCCCGGATGCCCGGCAGGGTCAGGCTGGTCTCCGCGATCGCCGTCGCAAGCACGACCTTGCGCTTGCCCGGCGGCGCGGGCGCCAGCGCGACATCCTGGCGCTCGGCCGGCAGGGCGCCGAACAGCGGTGCCACGATCACGCCGGCGGCGCGCTCGCCGTCGAGCAGCGACTCCACCCGCCTGATCTCGCCCTCGCCGGGCAGGAACACCAGGACATCGCCGTCGCATTCCGCCAGCGCGCGCCGCACCGTCGCGGCCACGGCCGGCTCGATGCGGCCCTCGACCGCCGCATCGCGCCATACCGTCTCGACGGCATGCGCTTCGCCGGTGCTGGTGACGAGCGGCGCATCGCCCAGGAGCTGCGCCACCGGGGCGCCATCGAGAGTCGCCGACATCACGAGGATCCGCAGGTCGTCGCGCAGCGCCGCCCGCGCCTCCAAGCAAAGGGCCAGGCCGAGATCCGCCTGCAGGTTGCGCTCGTGGAACTCGTCGAAGATCACCAGACCGACGCCCTCCAGGCCGGGATCGGCCTGCACGCGCCGGGTCAGGATCGCTTCGGTGACGACCTCGATCCGCGTCGCCGCGCCGACCGCGCTGTCGAAGCGCGTGCGGTAGCCGACGGTGCCGCCCGGGCGCTCGCCGAGGGCGTCGGCCATCCGCCGCGCCGCCGCCCGCGCTGCGAGGCGCCGCGGCTCGAGCATCACGATGCGCCGGCCGGCCAGCCACTCCTCGTCGAGGAGGGCGAGCGGGACCCGCGTCGTCTTGCCGGCGCCCGGCGGCGCCTGGAGCACGGCGCCGCGGCCGGCTGCCAAGGCCGCGCGCAGGGTCGGCAAAGCGTCATCGACCGGCAATCTCATCGGGCGCTCGTCCAGTCTGGGCCGGCGGTTGCCGCGACTGCGGCGGCCGGACCCTCGCGACCGCCGGGCGGCAGGTCAAGCGCGACGCTCTCTCGGCGCCGCGCGCCGGTTCTGCTATCCTCCGGCCCGCGACGCGCCGCGCTGCGGCGGCGCCAAGGGATGAGCATGGCAAAGGGCTTCCTTTTCGCGCGCGAGGCCAGGACAGCGACGGCCGAGGAGCGTCCGGAGGTCGAGAAGAACCGCTGGAAGGTCCTCGTGGTCGATGACGACCGCGAGATCCATTCCGTCACCGAGCTCACCCTCGGCAAGGTGCGCTACCGCGGCCGCCGGCTGCAGCTCCTCAGCGCCTTCTCCGCGGCCGAGGCGCTGCAGGTGCTGGGCGAGCACCCGGACATCGCGCTGATCCTGCTCGACGTGGTCATGGAGACCGACGACGCCGGCCTGCAGCTCGCGCGGCAGATCCGCGAGGTGCTCGGCAACCGCACGGTCCGCATCGTGCTGCGCACGGGCCAGCCGGGCCAGGCGCCCGAGCGCAGCGTCATCGTCGACTACGACATCAACGACTACAAGGCCAAGACCGAGCTCACCTCGCAGAAGCTGTTCACGGCGACGATCGCCGCCTTGCGGTCTTACGCCGACATCGTCGCCCTGGAGGCGAGCCGGCGCGGCCACAAGCGCATCGCCGCCTGGTCCGGCGAGCTTGCCGCCATCCTCGAGGTCGATAGCTATGCGCGCGAGGCGATCCGCATGCTGGCGCGGCTGCTCAAGCCGGGAACCAGCGGCATCCTCGTGCTTGCCGACGGCGGGACGACGACGGTCCTCGCGGGCGCCGGGCGCTACGAGCCGCTCGGCAAGTCCCTGCTGGACGCGGCGCCGGTCGAGGCGTCGGAGCGCGACGCCGTGCGCGCCGCCGAAGCGGCGGGCGAGCACCTGTTCTCGGAGACGAGCGCGACGCTCGTGGCACAGATCCGGCCGTCCGGCCGCATCATCGCGCATGTCGAGCCGCCGGACGCGATCGACGAGCTCCAGCGCATGCTGGCCGACATGTTCTTCACGAAGATCGCGGTCGGGTTCAGCAACGTCCGACTGTTCGAGCAGGTGCGCTCGGCCAACGAGCTCCTGGAGCAGCGCGTCATCGAGCGCACCCACCGCCTCAACGAGGAGATCATCGTCCGCCAGCGCGCGGAGGAGGAGATGCGCAAGGCGAAGGAGCTCGCCGAGCAGGCCGCCAGCGCCAAGGCCAGCTTCCTCGCCACCATGAGCCACGAGATCAGGACGCCGATGAACGGCATCCTCGGCATGCTGCAGCTGCTGCGCCCGACGCCGCTGACGGAGGAGCAGCGGGACATGCTGCGGATCATCCAAGGCTCGACCGAGATCCTGCTGACCGTGATCAACGACATCCTCGACTTCTCCAAGATCGAGGCGGGCCGGCTGCAGATCGAGTCGATCGAGTTCGACATCCTGGACGTCGTCGAGAGCGTCGCCGACCTCATGGCGATCGGGGCGCAGGCCCGCGAGATCGCGCTCGTCACCGGCGTCGATCCGGCGATCCGCACGCTCTACCAGGGCGACCCGGTGCGGGTCAGGCAGGTGCTGACCAACCTGCTGAGCAACGCGGTCAAGTTCACCGCGACCGGCCATGTCGCCGTGACCGCCCGGATCGAATCGGGCGGGTCCGAGCGCGACGTGATCCGCATCGCCGTCGAGGATACGGGGATCGGCGTCTCCGAGGCCGCCCTCGAGAACCTGTTCAAGCCGTTCAGCCAAGCGGACACGTCGACGACGCGCCGATTCGGGGGAACCGGCCTCGGCCTCGTCATCAGCAAGCGGCTCGTCGAGCTGATGGGCGGCGAGATCGGCGTGACGAGCGCCTTCGGCCGGGGATCGACGTTCTGGTTCAGGCTGCCGCTGCGCAAGGCGCAGGCGATGCAGCCGCTGCCCGGCGCCGAAGCCTTGGCGGGGCTGCGCATCCTGCTGGTCGACTCGTGCGGTCCGCGGGTCGATGCCCTGCGCGCCGAGATCGAGGCTTGCGGCGCGCGCTTCGAGGCGGCCGATTCCGCCGCCGGAGCTGCCGCGGCGACGCAGCGCGCGCGGGAAGCGGGCGCGCCGGTCGATGTCGTGCTGGCGGACATGGCGCGCACCTGCGCCGGCCCCGACGCCGAGTCGGCGCTGGAACGCGCGCGCGCCGACGGCCCCCTGCCCGTCGTCGCCCTGTTGCCCCAGTACGACCGGTCGGCCGGGGTGTCGGGCAACGGCCTGCCGCTCGCCGGCGTGCTGCCCCTGCCGGTCCGCCGCAGCTCTCTCTTCCAGGCGCTCGCCCTTGCCGCCGGGCGCATGCAGGCCCTGCCGCTGCCGGAAGCCGCAACGGCGCTGGCGACCTACGCTGCTCCGAGCACGGACGATGCGGCCGCGGCGGGAGCGATCGTGCTGGTCGCCGAGGACAACCGGACCAACCAGATCGTGATCTCGCGCCAGCTCGCGCATCTGGGATTCGCGCACGTGGTCTGCCATCACGGCGAGGAGGCGTGGAGCTACCTGCGCGGCAATCCCGGGCGGGTCGGCCTGCTGATCACGGACTGCCACATGCCGGAGCTCGACGGCTACGCGCTCTCGCGGCGCGTCCGCGCGCGCGCGCGCGAGATCGGCGGCCATGTCCCGGTGGTCGCGCTGACCGCCAACGTCCTGCACGAGGAGGCGCAGCTCTGCCGCGCCGCCGGCATGGACGACGTGCTCACCAAGCCGGTCGAGCTCGCCGTCCTCGATCGCGTGGTCAAGCGCTGGATGCCGCACGGCGCGAAGCTGCGGCGCACGCTCTCAGCCGCCGGGAGCGCGCCGGCGCCCCAGGCCGCCCGGCCGGGTCGTGATGAACCAGGAGCCCCAATCGATCCTGCCAAGGGCGATCCGGCCCCGGTCGATCTCGATCGCCTCGCGCGCCAGCTCGGCAACGGCGACCCGCGCTTCCTGCGTGAGACCCTGGCATTCTTCTGGGAGACGATGGCCGGGACGCCCGACGAGCTGCGCCGACTCGTCGCGGCGCATGACGCCGGCGGGCTCAAGAGCGCCGCTCACGCCGCCAAGGGCGCCGCCGGCTCCGCCGGCGCCATGCCGTTGCATGCGCTGCTGACCGACCTGCAGACGGCGGCCGCGGCGGCGGATTGGACGGCGATCGGCGCGCTCATGCCCGCCGTCGACGGCGCCTTCGCGTCCCTGCAAGGCTACATCGCGGCGCAGGCGACGGCCGCGTGAAGGCGTCGCGCCTGCCTACGCGCAGACCTGCGGCAGCGCCTCGAACCTGGCCGCCGCCTCGATCGCCTGGCCGACCTTGAGCACGGTCTCCTCGTCGAAGGCGCGCCCGATCACCTGGAGGCCGAGCGGCAGCCCCTCGCCCGACAGCCCGGCCGGCACCGAGAGCCCGGGCAGGCCGGCGAGGTTGACCGTCACCGTCAGCACGTCGTTGAGGTACATCGCCACCGGGTCGTCCTGCTTCTCGCCCAAGGCGAACGCTGCCGTCGGCGTGGTCGGCGTCAGGATGGCGTCGCACTGCCGGAAGGCCGCGTCGAAGTCGTCGGCGATCAGGCGGCGGACCTTCTGGGCCTTCAGGTAGTAGGCATCGTAGTAGCCGGCCGAGAGCACGTAGGTGCCGATCAGGATGCGGCGCTTGACCTCCGCGCCGAAGCCCTCGCCGCGCGTGCGCTCGTAAAGGTCCGTCAGGTCCTCGCCCGGCACGCGGCGGCCGAAGCGCACGCCGTCGTAGCGCGCGAGGTTGGAGGACGCCTCGGCCGGCGCGATGACGTAATAGGCCGGCAGCGCGTGCTTGGTGTTCGGCAGGCTGATCGGCACCGGCACGGCGCCGGCGTCCCTGAGCCAGGCGACGCCCTGCTCCCACAGCCGGTCGATCACCGGGTCCATGCCGTCCGGCCGGTACTCCTTCGGCACGCCGATCCGCAGCCCCTTGAGCGAGCCGCCGCAGGCCGCGACGTAGTCCGGCACCGGCCGGTCGACCGAGGTCGAGTCCTTGGGATCGAAGCCGGCCATCGCCTGCAGCATCAGCGCGCAGTCCTTGACCGTGCGCGCCATCGGCCCGGCCTGGTCGAGCGAGGAGGCGAAGGCGACGATGCCCCAGCGCGAGCAGCGCCCGTAGGTCGGCTTCAGCCCGGTGATGCCGACGAAGGCTGCGGGCTGTCGGATCGAGCCGCCGGTGTCCGTGCCGGTGGCGCCCATCGCCGCCCTCGCGGCGACCGCGGCGGCCGAGCCGCCGGACGAGCCGCCGGGCACGAGCGGGCGGTTGTCGCCCTTGCGCAGCCAGGGGTTCTTGACCGGGCCCCAGGCCGAGGTGGCGTTGGACGAGCCCATGGCGAACTCGTCGCAGCTCACCTTGCCGAGCATGACGGCGCCCTGTTCCCAGAGCTTCGTCGTGACCGTCGATTCGTAGGTCGGCACGAAGCCTTCGAGGATGCGCGAGCTGGCCGTGGTCTGCACGCCCGCGGTGCAGAACATGTCCTTGACCGCGAGCGGGATGCCGTCGAGCAGGCCCGCCGCGCCCTTGCCCTGGCGCGCGGCGGCGAGTCGGGTGTCGGCCGCCTTCGCCATGGCGCGCGCGCGCTCCGCGGCGACGACGACCCAGGCGTTCAGGTCCTTGGTCTTCTCGATCGCGGCCAGGTGCAGCTCGGCCAGCTCGGCGGCGGAGACCTCGCCCTTGGCGAGCGCGGCGCGCGCCGCGACGATGGAAAGGCGGTTGGCTGCGGCCAATGTCCCTGCTCCCAAGGCCCCTACTCCACCACTTTCGGCACGACGAAGAAGCCGGCCGTCGCCTGCGGCGCGTTCTTGAGGATCGCGTCCGGCTGGCCGCCGTCATCGACGACGTCCGGGCGGCGCCGCAGCGGCTGGCCGGTGCCGCTGGTCATCGGCTCGACCGCCTTGGTGTCCAGCGCGTCGAGCTGCTCGACCCAGGCGAGGATGCCGGCGATCTCGCCCGCCATCTTCTGCAGCTCGTCAGGCGCCAAGCGCAGGCGCGCCAGGCGCGCCACCTTGGCGACCGTCGCCGTGTCGATGCTCACTGGTGCCTCCGGGGGCAGGAACGGGCGCGGAAGCTAGCAGCGCGAGGCGCGCTGCGCAACGCGGGGCGCGCGCGGAGCGGAGCGGTCGCCGCATGTCACGCCAGAGGACTAGAATGCCCGTGACAGCAGAGCCCAGGCTGGCACCAGTTCCAACGTGGCAATCCGCTCGCAAGGCACCACGGTGTCGAGTGCGATGACCGGCATCTCCGCCGGCATCGCCTCGCGAGCTCCGGGGCTGCAAAGTGGATGCGTCACTGCGGCGATCGTCGCCCCGCGCACGCTGCCGCCGGCCCAAGCCGCCGCCGCCGCACTCGTGATCGTGCCCCCCGTGTCGAGGATGTCGTCGACAATGATGACGCCTTTGCCTCGAAGCCCCTCTGGCAGGACCAGGTGCGTGACCTGCGCGGTTCGGCCGGGAAGCCGTTCCTTGCGCCCGACGGTGAGCTCTATAGGCTTGCGCCAGAACGACGCCACCGACCCGTCGGCTGCAGCCATCGCCTCCGTCACGGTCACATTCAAAGCGTCGAGGAACCGCTCGGCTCGCTTAGCCGCGCCGGCGTCCGGTGCCACGACCACCCAGCCCTCGGTCGGTTCGTTGAGGGACGAGGCCGCACGAAAGACTCGCTGCGCAAGCGATGGCGCGGGGTCGAGCATCATGGTCGGCACGCCGAGCGCGGCCTCCGCCTGCTGGAAGTGCGGATCGACGGTGACGATGCGGTCGATGCCCGACGCGCGCAGCAGGCGACCGACCACAGCACTGCCCAGCGCCGTCCCCGCCGGATGCCGCCTGTCCTGCCGCAGATAGGGTATGTAGGGCATGACGAGGGTGAGCCGGGCGCGCGGGCACATGGAACGGACAGCATCAGCCGTCATCGCGATCTCCAGGAGGGCACGGTCCTGGGCGTTCCTCGCGCCGAGGTTCACGGTCTGGATCAGCAGTGCCTCGTCGGTGACGCTGCAATGATGCGACTCCGCCGCGTCGGCCGGAAGGATGCGCACCTCACCGTCCGGATGCTTGTCCGTGTCCAGCGAGGAGAAATGGACAAGGCGGTCGAGCTGGGTCGGCGATAGGCGGTCGCGCGGGAATAGGCTGCGGGCGTCCGCGCTGCACCAGAAGGCGGTTGCGATCATGGGCTTGGTGCTCCGGCATGCGCGATCATGAGCGCGCGCGGATGGCGGCGAGGGTCTCGTCGAGGACCAGATCGCCGTCAGCATAGACGTCGCGCAGCAGGTTCGCGCGCCCAGCGAGCGACGATTCAGGCACGGTCGCCAGCGCGCCGCGATCGTCCCGGACGAGGGCAAGGCGCCCGGCCTTCGATGCCTTCGTCATGTCGGTCAGCGGCTGCTTCGAGATCTCGCGCGCGGCTCCCTCCACGACAGCGGCGCTCGCCTTCATGGCAAAGCGCTCGGTGTCGCGGTTGACCTGCTGCAGGAGACCTCCGCCCATGCCGAAGACGACGTTCTCCGCCGAGAACCCCGCCGCCGCTACCGCGTCGAGCACGACCGGGATCGTCCGCTCGGTCATCCCGTCGCCCTGCACGACGCGCACGGCCGGATGAAGCACGTGGTACCCCTTGCCGTTGACCGACGACCCGAAAGCGCCAGCAAGCTGGCGCAAGGTGGCGACGACCACCTCGGCCGGCGAGCCACTGTCCGGCCGGACGACGATGCGGCCGCCGCTCTCGATGACGTCCTGCTTGAGCTTCCGTCCCCACAGCTCACCGACTGCGCGCGCGAGGTCGTAGCTATCGGAGACCACTGCGACTATGCCGAGCGGCGTGCGCTTGCCCGGGCCGGCGAACTGCCGGACCATGTTACGGTAAGCCGCTTCCTCGCCGTCCTTTCCCCATGCGGTGATCGTGCTGTGCTCCGCCGCGGGGATCGAGAAGCCGGCCATCGCCTCGCCGTAGTAGGCGCGCAGCCAAGCCAGCGCAGGCACGGTGTCCGTGCCGAGGAAGTTCACGAGGTGGGCCGCACCGCCGATCGCCGCCGACTCCATGCTGCTGGCCCCGCGGCAGCCGAAATCGTGCAGGGAGAACGGCAGATGCTGCTCTGCCGCCGCCGCGTCGGCTGTTCGCGCCAGCCTGGCGCGGATGGATTCGCGCACGGCGTGGGAGAGCGTGCAGACGGTGGTCGGGTACCAGACCTGCAGCAGCAGCGTCTCCAGGAAGCTGCCCACCCATGGCAAGGCCGGATCGCTGGTCGTGACCTGCGCGAGCACGTTTCCGGCGGGCACGATCATGCCTTCCGGTGCAGCCTGGATGCGCACCGGCCAGCGACCGCCGTGCACGGCAACAATGCGCTCGAAGCCTTCTCTGTTGAAGGGTTCGCCATGCGCGGCGGCGATCTCCGCCGTCTCGGCGACGTGGTCGCGCGTCAAGCGCTCGAGCAGGCGATGTTTGATCAGCCCCTGCAGCCCGAACCAGCGAACCTGGCCGTGCGCCGCGCCTGCTCGCGCCTCGACGTAAGAGGTGAGCTGGGTGGTGCCCGCGGGGTACTGACAGAAATGGCTGAACTTGTAGCTGTCGGTTAGCAGCAGCGGATTGCGAAGGATCGCATTCATCATCTTCAACTCCTTGCCGGAGCCCCAGTGCCTCAAGGGCGGCGGGGTCTCCAGTCGATGCGCCGGAACCGCCGGCGCGCGGGTCTCTCAGGTCATGCCGAGCAGCTTCCTCACGATGTGGAAGTGGTCTGCGAACATCTCGCTCTCGCGCAGGTCGCCGAGATGCACCCACCGCGCGTCCTGCGCGTCGTCGGCGCCGCGCACCTTCGGCAAGCGCGGCATGTCGGCGAAGCGGAACAGGTGCGCCTTGGTCACGATCCGCCCGCGCGGGTCGCGCCGCGGATCGTCGAACACCTCGGCACCCTTGTAGGTGTCGAGCAGGTGCTTGTCGGGAACGTCGATGCGCGTCTCCTCGCGCAGCTCCCGGATGGCGCAGACGAACATGCTCTCGTCCGGCTGCAGGTAGCCGCCCGGCAGGGCAAGGAGGCCCCGTCCCGGCGAGCGGCCGCGCACGACGAGCAGGACATGCCCGGACTGCACGACGACGGCATCGCAGGTGTTGAAGGTCGGCTCATAGGGAGCCCCGGCCCATTGCTGCCGGTACAGCCAGCGCGCCTGGGCTTCGTCGAAGGCGTTGCCGAGCAGCGAGCGGTCGGCGGCATAGCGGCGCAGATCGTCGAGCACGCACGGCGGTACGATCGCAGCAACGCTCCCGTCGATGTCGCCGGCGTAGAGGCGCTCGCGGATACCGGTCCCCGAGATGACGCGGCCGGCCGCGTCGGCCGCGCCGCCGGCCTCTATCGCGGCCATGTCCGGGAACAGGCGGAGATAGTAGCTCGTCCCGTCCTTGCCATGGCCGAGCAGCCCCACGGTCTGCGCGCCGGTCTCCCTCTGCGCATGACGGATCATGGCTTGGATCTGGGCGATCCAGGCGAGGTCGTTGCCGAGGATGTCGTGAAGCGGCTGCACCGAGACTCGCGCGCCGTGCCCAGCACCGGCGGCCCAGGCCTCGACCCAATGCGCCCGCTCCTCATAGCTGAACGGATCGTAGTAGCGTCGACCGGCTCCGGCGCTGCCGACCAGCACGAGAACCCTGCTAGCCGTCTCCAGGCCCTTCTCGATGACCTTGACGTGGCCGTTGTGCAGAGGCTGAAAGCGCCCGATGAACACGGCCAAGTCCACGACTTGGCCGCCTGGCGTCACCGGCGGCGTTCGATCGCCGCGTCGCTTCGCGCTGAGGAAATGGAATTGGTGCCGCGTGTCGGGCGCTGGGCGCCCCGGGGCTTGCGTCGCCATCGCTTTCACTCGCTCTTCATCCCGTCCCAGTGCCTCATGGGCGGCGGGTACGGACGAGAACTATAGTGCGCTCGCTGTCCGATCGCGTCAAGGGCGCGACGCGCGCGTGGCCGCGCACCGCAATCCTGCCATACCGGTACCGAGGCCGGCTTGCCTGGAGGCACGCGATGATCGTCGTCTGGCGCATCACCGAGCGCTGCAACTTGTCCTGCCCGTTCTGCGCCTATGATCGGACAGTTCCCGGAACACGGCACGAGATGGACGCGACCGAAGCCGAGCGCTTCGGGGAGATCCTGGGCCAGTTCGGCCGCGCAACGGGACGCAATGTGCTGCTGAGCTGGCTTGGCGGCGAGCCATTTCTCTGGCGCCCGATCTTCGACCTTTCGCATCGGCTCCGCAGCGAGCACGGCATCTCGATCAGCGCGACGACCAACGGCACGACGCTCGGGCTTGAGCGCATGCGCAGTGCCGTGCTGCGGAGCTTCTCCGAGATTACGGTCAGCGTCGACGGTTTCGCGGCTTTCCACGAGTCGATGCGTGGCTGGCCAGGAGGATGGGGTGACTTGCGCGACGGGGTCTCGGCGCTGGCCGCCGAGCGCAAGCGGACCGGAGCCGACTTGAAGCTGCGCGCAAACATCGTGGTCATGCGCGACAACCTCGCGGCGTTCGAGGATCTTTGCGCATGCGTCGCCGATTGGGGGATCGACGAGATCACCTTCAACCAGCTCGGCGGGCGCGACCGACCGGAGTTCTTCCCGGCCCAGGGCATCTCGCCGGACGATGCAGACCATCTGTCGGCGATCGTCCCGCCCCTGCGCGCGCGCCTTGCCGCGCGCGGGGTCGTGCTGCGCGGGGGCGCCGACTACCTCAACCGGATTGCCGCGAGCGCGAGGGGCATCGCGCTCGACGTGACGGACTGCGCGCCGGGCCAGCAATTCCTGTTCATCGACGAGCGCGGACGGATATCCCCCTGCAGCTTCACCTCAGAACAATACGGGGTCCCGGTGGAGCAGATCCGGTCCGTTGCTGATCTCCTGGCGCTGCCCGCGCGCCTGGCTGACGCCCGTCTCCGAGCGCGCGCCGACGCCTGCACTGACTGCAAGTCGACGCAAGTGTTCGCGAAGTTCGACGCCTGATGGTCCGCAGTCGGTTCCGCCCGGACGCCGATCCGAGTGATCGCCCCCCTCACCGCCTCACCCACCGCTCGAACCGCTCCGCCACCTGCTCCACCACCGCCGTCGGCCCGGCGAAGGAGAAGCGGATGGTGCGGCTGCCGCGCTCGGGGTCGAAGTCGAGGCCGGGGGTGATGGCGATGCCGGTCTCGGCGAGCAGCCGGCGGCAGAAATCCAGGCTGTCGTTCGTCAGGTGGCCGACGTCGGCGTAGAGGTAGAAGGCGCCGTCGGGCGGCGCCACGTCGGCGATGCCCGCGCGCTTCAAGGCGTCCCACAGGATCGCGCGGTTGCGCGCATAGGTCCGCACATGCCCCTCCAGCTCCTCGGTCGCGTCGAAGGCGGCGACGGCGGCGATCTGCGAGAGCGTGGGCGCGGAGATGAAGTAGTTCTGCGCCAGGCACTCGACCGGGCGGATCAGCTCCGGCGGCAGCACCAGCCAGCCGAGCCGCCAGCCGGTCATCGAGAAGTACTTGGAGAAGCTGTTGACGACGATCGCACCATCGGCCGCCCCACCAGCCGCCCCATCGGCGCCCGCCCCGGCGAGGCCGCGCCGCGGCAGCGCCAGGATCGAGACCGCCGGGCGCTCGTAGGTGATGCCGTGATAGATCTCGTCGGACACCAGGCGGATGGCGCGCGCGCGGCACCACGTCGCCAGCCGCCCGAACTCCTCCGGCAGCAGCATCGAGCCCGTCGGGTTGGAGGGGCTCGCCACGATCAGCCCGTCGATCGCCTTGCCGTCGCGCGCCTCGGCCGCCTCGATCGTCTCCGGCGTGGGCTGGAAGCGGGTCTCGCGCCCGACCGGGATCGACACGGCGGTCAGGCCGAGCGCCGTCAGGATGTGGCGGTAGCAGGGATAGCCGGGGGCGGCGAGGCCGACCCGGTCGCCGGGATCGAAGGCGGCGGAGAAGCCCAGGATGAAGCCGGCCGAGGAGCCGGCGGTGACGCAGATGCGCTGGGGATCGACGGCGACGCCCTGCGTCCTCTGGTAGTGCGCGGCGATCGCCTGGCGCAGCGCCGGGATGCCCATCGCCTCGGTGTAGCCGATCGGCCGCCCGTCGAGCGCGGCCGCGGCCGCGGCGCGCGCCGCCGCGGGCGCCGGCGTGCCCGGCTCGCCGACCTCCATGTGCAGCACGTCCTGCCCGGATGCCTGGCGCGCGAAGGCGCTGCGCATGACGTCCATGACGATGAAGGGCGGGATCTGCCCGCGCCGGGCGACCTTGAGGGACACGCTGCTCTCCTGTGCGGGTGGCGCCGCACGCTGCCAGCGCCGGCGGCGCTGGGCAAGGGCGCTCACGCCATGCCGTAGACCTTCAGCAGGAACGCGTACTCCAGCGCCAGCTCCTTCAGCGCCTCGAAGCGGCCGGTGGCGCCGCGGTGGCCGGCGGCCATGTTGGTGTGCAGCAGCAGCAGGTTCGCGTCGGTCTTCGTCGCGCGCAGGCGGGCGACCCACTTGGCCGGCTCCCAGTACGTCACGCGCGGATCGGCGATGCCCGCGGTCACCAGCATGTGCGGGTAGGCCTGCGCGCGGACGTTGTCATAGGGGCTGTACGACTTGATCAGGTCGTAGGCGGCCTTGTCGGCGCTCGGGTTGCCCCATTCCGTGTACTCGGTCGGCGTCAGGGGCAGGCTCGGGTCGAGCATGGTGTTGAGCGCGTCGACGAAGGGCACGCGCGCGACCGCCGCGCGGAAGAGGTCCGGCCGCTCGTTGACGACGGCGCCGACCATCAGCCCGCCGGCGCTGCCGCCGCTGACCGTGATCCGCCCGGCGCCGGTGCAGCGCAGGGCGACCAGGTGCTCGGCGATGGCGATCATGTCGGCGAAGGTGTTGCGCTTCTGCGCCAGCTTGCCCCCGTCGTACCAGGCGCGGCCCAGGTCGCTGCCGCCGCGCGGATGCGCCATGGCGAAGACGAAGCCGCGGTCGATCAGCGAGAAGCGGTGCGGCGAGAAGGACGGGTCGAAGGTGATGCCGTAGGCGCCGTAGCCATAGAGGTAGAGCGGCGCGGTGCCGTCGCGCGGCGTTCCCCGGCGGTAGGCGAGCGAGACCGGCACGGCGGTGCCGTCGGCCGAGCGCGCGAAAATGCGCTCGGTCACGTAGGCGGAGGGATCGAAGCCGGAGGGGATCTCCTGCACCTTGCGCGTCACGAGGCCCCGCGCGTCCATGTCGTAGTCGTAGACGGTGAGCGGGCGCGCCAGCGACTGGTAGGAGAGCCGGAGCGTCGCCGTGTCGAAGGCGGAGTTGCCGGAGCCGAACACCATGTAGACGGCGTCAGGGAAGGCGACGCGGTGCTCGGCCCCGGACGCGAGGTCGCGCACGCGCACCTGCGGCAGCCCGCCCTCGCGCTCGAAGGCGACGAGGTGCCGCTCGAAAACCTGCATGCCGGAGATGTAGCGGTCGGCAACATGCGGCACGACCTCCGTCCAGCGCGCCTCGGCGGGATCGTCGTCCGGCGCCGCGACGATGCGGAAGTCGCGCCCACGGTCGTTGGTGCGGACGTAGAACACGCCGGGCGCTGAGCCGCCGGGCCCGGGGTGGTGGTCGAGCGCGTAGTCGTGCCCGTCGCGGCGCGGCACGACGACGCGCGGCGCGCCGTCGGGCGCGGCCAGGTCGAGCACGCGGACCTCGGCCGTCTCCTTGTCCCGCGCGGCGATCACCAGGAAGCGCTCGTCGGAGGTCGCGCCGATCGACATCCAGAAGCGCTGCTCCGTCTCCTCGTAGACCAGCCGGTCGTCGGCCTGCGGGCTGCCCAGGCGATGGCAGAGGATGCGCGTCGGGCGCAGCTTGTCGTCGAGGCTGGCATAGAAGAGATGGCGCGAATCGGCGGACCAGACGAGCGCGCCGCTGGCATTGGCCAACCGGTCGGCGAGCACGGTGCCGGCGGCCACGTCCTTGACGTGCACGACATAGCGCTCGGAGCCGTCCTCGTCGGCGCTCCACGCGAGCAACGTGCCGTCCGGGCTCGGCTCCCAGGTGCCGATCGACAGGAACGGCTTGCCCGCGGCGAGCGCCGGCTCGTCGAGCAGCAGCGCCTCCGGCGCCGCCTCGTCGGGCGCGGCGCGCGAGCCGGCGCGGCGCACATGGACCGGGTACTGGGCGCCGGGCGCGTAGCGGCTCTGGTACCAGAACCGGCCTTGCCGCCGGGGCACCGTTGACTCGTCGGGCTTCAGCCGTGCCTTCAATTCGGCGATCAGCGTCTCGCGCAGCGCCGCCTGCGGCGCCATGATCGCCTCGACATAGGCGTTCTCGGCCTCGAGATAGGCGCGGATCTCCGGGTCCTTGACCTCCGGATAGGCGGGATCGCGCAGCCAGGCATAGGGATCGACCCGCTGGTCGCCATGCGCCTCGCTCCGCCGCGGGCGCGCTGGCGCGCGCGGCGGCGCGGGCGGCGTGTCGCGATCATGCATTCTTCGCTTCCTCCCTGCCCCGGCGCCTGCCGCTCCTGCGCCATCTTGCCCTGGCGCGCCGGCCGTGTCAGTCCGTAGCACCGCCGGGCGGCTGGAGCGCCCGATGACTTCGGAGCCCCGCCATGCCCCGCAGTGCTTGCACCCGCCGGACCGTGCTGCGCGCGTCGCTCGCCGCGACGGCCGCGCTCGCGGCGCCCCGCCTGTCCCGCGCCGCGCCGCCGCGCGTCGCCTTCGTCAATCCCGGCTGGTCGAACGAGGATTTCTGGCGGAGCGTCACCGCCGTGGCGCAGGCCGCCGCCGAGCAGCTCGGCTTCGCCCTCGACGTCGCTTATGCCGAGCGCAATCCGCTGCGCATGAAGGAGCTCGGCCGCGAGGCCGCGGCGAGCCGCCCGGACTACCTCATGATCGTCAACGAGGTGCGCACCGCCGGCTTCGTGCTCGAAGAGGCGGAGCGGCTCAGCGTCCGCACCTTCCTCCTGAACAACGCCTTCATCGGCGAGGACCTCGAGCGCTACGGCCAGCCGCGCGCCAAGTTCGCCTCCTATATCGGGGCACTGCTGCCGGACAACGAGAGCGCCGGCCACCTGATGGGCAAGCGGCTGATCGCGGCCGTGCGCGCCGCCGGCCTCGCCGCCGGCGGAACGGTCACGCTCGCCGCCATCTCCGGCATCCTGACGACGCCGGCCGCCGCCGAGCGGGCGGACGGGCTGAAGCGCGCGATCGACGAGGACGGCAAGGCAGAGCTCGTGCACCACGTCGCCGTGAACTGGACGCGCGAGGAGGGTGCCGACCGCGCGAGCGCGATCCTGCGCCGCCATCCCCAGGTCAACGCCATCTGGTGCGCCAATGACCCGATCGCGCTGGGCGCCATCGATAGCGCGGTCGCCGCGGGCCGCAAGCCCGGACGCGACATCTTCCTGAGCGGGCTGAACTGGGCGCCCGCAGCGCTCGAGGCCGTGCGCGACGGCCGCCTGGAGCTCTCCGTCGGCGGCCACTTCATGGCCGGCGGCTTCGCCCTCGTCCTGCTGCGCGACCACATGGACGGCAAGGACTTCGCGGTCGCCGTCGGCGGCGCGCGGCAGGCCATGCCGTTCGCGTCCCTCGACCGCAACAACATCGACGCCTACACCGCGCGCTTCGGCGCGAGGGACTGGCGCGCCATCGGCTTCGCCCGGTTCCGGCGCGGCGATTCCCTGCGCTACGACTTCTCGCCGACCCGGATCCTGGAGAGCTGACCGGGCGCGTGGACAGGTGCCGGCGACTTCCCTATGGTCCGCGCCTCGCGAGGACCAGGGGCAAGGCCGGCGCATGCCGAAGCTGCTGAGCGACATCAAGGAGCGCATCAAGCGCGCCCGCGGCGCCATGGCGACGCCAGGGCAGCGCGCCATCGCCGCCTTCGAGCTCTACGTGCTCGACCACCAGGGGCTGCGCGCGCTCTGGTACAACCTGCACCGCGTCGCGCCGCAGATGTGGCGCTCCGGCCAGCCGGCGCCGTTCCAGATCGAGCGGCTGGCGGCGCGCGGCATCAAGACCATCGTCAACCTGCGCGGCGCCCGCGACGACGGCGGCTTCCTGCTGGAGCAGGAAGCCTGCCGGCGCCACGGCGTGACGCTGGTCAACTTCCAGACGGGATCGCGCGAGCCGCCGACCCGCGACGTCGTCCGCGCCGCCAAGGCCATGTTCGATGCCATCGAGTACCCGGCGCTGATGCATTGCAAGTCCGGCGCCGACCGCGCGGGCATGATGAGCGCGCTCTACCTCATCCTGCGCGAGGGCCGCACGGCCGACGAGGCGCTGCGCCAGCTGGCGCTGCGCTACGGACACCTCAAGCACGCCAAGACCGGCGTCATCGACTTCTTCTTCGAGAGCTACCGCGACCACGCCGCGCGCACCGGCATGGACTTCATGCGCTGGGTCGAGGAGGTCTACGACTGGCAGGCGATGCGCCGGGCGTTCCGCGACCGCGGCTGGGCGAGCCTGATCGTGGAC
>JAEULF010000124.1 GCA_016793965.1 Alphaproteobacteria bacterium
CCCCCATGGCCCCGCTCTGGATCCTGTTCACCCTCGCCGCGGCCGTGCTGCAGATCCTGCGCACGGCGCTGCAGCGCCAACTCGTCGGCCGGCTGTCGACCGTCGGGGCGACCTATGCGCGCTACCTCTTCGGCGCGCCCCTCGCCGCGGCCTTCGTCGCCGGCGCGGCGCTCGCGACCGGCGAGGCGGTGCCGGCGCCCGGCTGGCGCTTCCGCGGATTCTGCGCGCTCGCCGGGCTGTGCCAGATCGTCGGCACCGTGCTGCTGCTCGAGGCGTTCAAGCTGCGCAACTTCGCGGTCGGCACGGCCTACTCGAAGACCGAGGCGATCCTCGCCGCGCTGTTCGCCACGGTCTTCCTCGGCGAGACGCTGCCCGGCCTCGCCTGGGCCGGCATCGCCGTCAGCCTCGGCGGGGTCTTCGTGCTGTCGGTGCCGGCCCTGCCGGCGAGCGGCGGGCGGCGCTCGGCGTCCGTCCGCTGGGCCGAGATGCTGGGCCCGGCGGCGACGGTCGGGCTGCTCTCCGGCGTCGCTTTCGCGGCCACCGCGATCGGCATCCGCGGCGCCTCGCAGAGCCTCGGCGACGCCGGCTTCGCGCTGCGCGCCCTGACGACGCTCGCCGGCTCCTCGGCGGTGCAGGTCGTCGCCATGACGCTCTACCTGGCCCTGCGCGACCGCGCGCAGTTCGCCGCGGTCGCGCGCCACTGGCGCCCGGCCGCCGTCGTCGGCGTGGGCAGCGTGCTCGGCTCGGTCTGCTGGTTCGCCGCCATGACGCTGGAGACGCCGGCCAAGGTGCTCGCCCTCGGCCAGATCGAGCTGCCGCTGGCGATCCTGGTCTCGCGCCGCGCCTTCGGCGAGCGCGTCACGGCGGCCGAGATCGCCGGCATCGCGCTCATCGGCCTCGGCATCGTCGTGCTGCTCTCCGGGCGGTGACGGGCGCTACGCCGCCAGCCGCGCGCCCTCCTTGTCGTAGAACACCGGCTCGACCACCGTCGCCGCCAGCACGCGGCCGTCCATCAACGGCGCGTGCAGCTTGGCGCCCAGGCGCGCGCGGCCGCCCTTGACCAGCGCCAGCGCGATCGAGCGGCCGAGGGTCGGCGAGCGATAGCTCGACGTGACATGGCCGAGCATGGCCATCGGCGGCTGCTGCAGGACCTTCTCCACGAGCTGGGCACCCTCCGGCAGCACGGCTTGGGGATCGTCGGTCAGGAGGCCGACGAGCTGCTTGCGGTCAGGCCTGAGGCTGTCCGTGCGCAGCATGCCGCGCTTGCCGATGAAGTCCGGCTTCTGCTTCGAGACGATCCAGTCCATGCCCAGATCGGCCGGCGTCACCGATCCGTCGGTCTCCTGGCCGACGATGATGAAGCCCTTCTCCGCGCGCATGACATGCATGGTCTCCGTGCCGAAGGGGACGATGCCGAGCGGCGCGCCGGCCGCCATGATCGCCTCCCAGAGCGCCAGTCCGTGGCCCGCCGGCACGTTGATCTCGTAGCTGAGCTCGCCCGTGAAGCTGATGCGGAAGACGCGGGCGGGCAGGCCGGCGACCGTCGCCGCGCGCATGCTCATATGCGGGAAGGCCGCGCCGGAGAGGTCGAGATCAGGGGCGAGCGCCTGCAGCACGGCGCGGCTCTGCGGCCCGGCCAGCTGGGCGACCGCCCATTGCTCGGTGACGCTGGTGCACCAGACCTTGAGCTCGGGCCACTCCGTCTGCAGCCACTCCTCGAGCCAGCCGAGCACGCGCGCGGCGCCTCCCGTCGTCGTGGTCATGAGGAAGCGCTGCGGCCCGATCCGGGTGGTGACGCCGTCGTCGAACACCATGCCGTCGTCGCGGCACATCAGGCCGTAGCGGCAGCGCCCGACCTCCAGCTTCGACCAGGCGTTGGTGTAGACGCGGTTGAGCAGCTCCGCCGCATCCGGTCCCTGGATGTCGATCTTGCCGAGCGTCGAGGCGTCGAGCACGCCGACGCGCGCGCGCACCGCCTTGACCTCGCGCGCCACGGCGGCGTGCAAATCCTCGCCCTTCCGCGGGTAGTACCAGGGCCGCTTCCACTGGCCGACATCCTCGAAGGGGCAGCCCGACCTGGCGTGCCAGGCGTGCATCGGCGTCGCGCGCACGGGATCGAAGAAGGCGCCGACCTGGCGGCCGGCCAGCGTGCCGAGCGGGATGGGCGTGTAGGGCGGGCGGAAGGTCGTCGTGCCGACCGCCGGCACGCTCTCCCCCAGCGCCTCGGCGACGATGCCCAGCGCGGTGACGTTGGCGAGCTTGCCCTGGTCGGTCGCCATGCCCGTGGTGGTGTAGCGCTTGACGTGCTCGACCGAGCGGTAGCCCTCGCGCACGGCGAGGCGCAGGTCGGCAGCCGTGACGTCGTTCTGGAAGTCCACGAACCGCTTGGCGCTTCCCAGGCCGAGCGGATGGAGGCCGGGCACCAGCCAGAGCGTGCGCGCGGACGCCTCGGCCGCCGTGTCGACCTTGGGCGCTCCCGGCATCGCGCCGGCGCCGAAGCCGGCGACGCGCGCCGCTGCCGCCCCGGCCTCGAGCCCCTCGGCGATGCACGCCGCGAGGCCGAAGGTGCCGTTGGCGGCGCCGACGCAGGCCAGCGACTTGTTGCCCGGCACCGTGCGCGGGTCCGGGCCGAAGGCAGACGTGGCTTCGTCCCAGCGCAGCTTGCCGCCGGCCTGGCTGAACAGGTGCACCGCCGGGTTCCACCCGCCGGACATGGCGACGACGTCGCATGGCAGGCGCTGGGCGGCGCCGGCCGCGCTGCGCCCGTCGGCCGCCATCGGGGCGACGGTGACGCCGTCCACGCGCTTGCGCCCGCTCGTCGCGACGATCGCGTGGCCGGCGAGCACGGGGATGCCGGCGGCGCGCGCCTGGGCCGGCAGGATGCCCTGGGGGTCGGCGCGCAGGTCGACGATGGCGGCGATCGCGGCGCCGCCGGCCTTCAGCACGAAGGCCGTGCGGTAGGCGTCGTCGTTGCCCGTGAACACCACCGCGCGCTTGCCGGCGAGCGCGCCGTATTGCAGCGCGTAGCGGCGCGCAGCCTCGGCCA